>JAOTWK010000305.1 GCA_029862935.1 Gemmatimonadota bacterium
TCCACGTGAACTGCCGTCCCTCATTGAGCCAGTGCAGGTCGTCGATCACGTCGACCCAGGCCTTGTCGGTCTCCGTCAGGAGCGTCCGGACGGTGCCGCTGGCCGCATCGCCCAACAGCACCGTGAGGGTGTTTTGCAGGCGGTTCAAGTGCTGCATGACGACTTCGTCGGAGCTCGCTGCCCACTCCATTCGGCGATGTAGTAGTTCCGCGGGTCGCCGTCGACGCGTAGCCAGGTTGTAGAGCCCCCGATCGCCGCCACCACGCCGACCCGAACGGCCGAGTTGGTCGTGCCCGCCTTGGGATACTGAATGGGAATGGTGAACGAGTACAGTGAATCCGTGTTGTTGAGCAGCAGGAAGTCTCTCACGCCACTGGCGTCGAGCTGCCAGTATGCGATCTTGGTGCCATCGGGACTCCAGCGGAACCCGTCAGCCGGCGTGGCCGAGCCGAAGAAGAACTCCTCCTCGTACACCCAGTCGAATCGGCCATTGAGGATGGTTCGCGATCCGTCGGAGGTTAGCCGAGTCACGGACCCGCCGTCGAGATCTTCGACGTAGATGTCGTTCTCGCTCACATACGCCACGCGCGACCCGTCAGGCGAGAACTTCGCATACATGAGCGACGACGCCGGCTTGTCGGTCCCGACCTGTCGGAGGCGCCCCGTGGGTCGATCCAGCACCCAGTAGTCACCACGAGTGTTGGAACGCCATACGCGGCGCGAGTTGGTGAAAATGAGAAGCCGGCTGCCATCATCCGACCACCCGTAGCCCTGTATCACGAGCGGTCGGTCCGTACCGACCGGGACAAGCGCCGACGCCCCGACCATCACCTCTGTGGCGTCCGTGGCGGGGTCGTGCCGGACGATGTCGACCCCACCACGCACGGCGGTCGACGGCTCCAGAGTGGTGTACCTCCCGTCCTCCAGCCAGCGGATCTGGCCGAGCCCCCGGGGAAAGAACTCCCCTGAGGCAAACAGTCGGTCTAGAGTGAGCGAGGCGCCTTCTTGGGCGTAGAGAGGCTGGCCGACGCCAATGAGGACGACGAGCGTCAGGAGCCATCGAGCCGTCACGCGAATCGACATGGTCTGTAGTTGTCTCATGAGAGGGTAGAGAATAGGGGTTGGATCGGAGCCGCGCTCACGTCTTTCGCGCGTGCTCCGCAAGGTGCCGGGCGAGGATCTCTCGCACGCGGGCAACGGCCGCGTCGGCGGCCGGGACGTCGAGGCCATAGGTATCTGCCACGAAGCGAAGCCCCCGCAAGACTGCTCTCGCCTTTGAGCGTTTACCGCCCGAGTGGCTGTCACCCACGGTGTCGAGCAAAGCAAACTCGTGCCTGCCGAAGAACTCCCCAGGGCTGAGGTAGCCGGATGCCCCGTTGTCGAACCCAACGGGGCGGCAAACGTTTACGGTATCGTCGACGTATCGATCCCAGTCCGCAACCAACGGCTGGTTCTCCCATTCCTGGAGGAACTTGGCCCGCTCCACGGTGAACCGCGGTCGCGTGTGCGACCTGTTCCGCGGCACCACGGGATGGAGATCGTAGATTGGCACCCCGCCCCGCGAGCGTCGCCCCGGTCTGTAGGCCAACAGCTCGCGCAGAAACTCCCACGGGATGATCCGAAACACCGCCGGGTGTCGACTGTCGAGGACGACATAGGTGTCATCCTCTTCACACACGGCGGTGACCCAATGATCCCATTGCTCGATGCAGAGGAGCACCGGCACGCCGCGAGCGAGATGCTCGTTGAGCACGCGGCGCGCGGCGTCCGGGTCCCGGCGCCGTACGGTGCCGAGGGCGCAGCCGAATCGGTCGGCCGCGCGCTCAAGCTCCGACTCGTCGGTGCCGTGCTCGTTGGTGCCCGCGATCCGGGCGATGGAACTCTCGTCCGCCCGGATACCCACTGCTAGGAGCGCGTGCTTGAGCGCGAAGGGACCGCACAGCCACGAGTTCGGTTGCGTGTAGATGCTCATATCGTATCCTGCAAGTTACCAAGCTCGGCGGCGGGTGTGGGATGGCCGCGCCTGGTTGCCACGAGCGGGCCGCAACACCAAGATTCGCCATCGCGCTCCGAGGAGTACTCTATGCCCGTCATGGTGGCCCTGTTGGTCGCATCCCTCCTCCCGATCTCGACTCTCGGGGATGCGTCCGGTCAGAACTCCGTCGACATCCGGGAGTGGCTCGTCCCCTGGGAGGCCTCCCGCCCTCGCGATCCGTATGTCGGCCCGAACGGGACCGTGTGGTTCGTTGGCCAGCGCACCGACTACGTCGCATCCCTGGACCCGAAGACCGGAGAGTTCAAGCGGTTCGAGTTGGAGCCTGGCACTGGCCCCCACAACCTGATCGTCGACAATCGGGGGTCGGTGTGGTACGCCGGCAATCGGAACGCGCACATCGGCAGACTCGATCCGGCCACCGGCACGATCTCTAAGTTCCCCATGCCCGATCCGGCCGCAGGGGACCCCCACACCCTGGTCTTCGACCCCACAGGTGACATCTGGTTCACCGTTCAGGGTGGCAACTTCGTTGGCAAGCTCGAAGTGACCTCGGGCACCGTGCACCTCGTCGCCGTGCCGACCCCCCAATCCCGCCCCTACGGGATCAAGGTCGATCCCAGCGGACGGCCATGGATCGTGCTCTTTGGCACCAACAAGGTCACGACGGTCGACCCCAACACCATGGCGCTCCGCGAGTATGTGCTCCCGCGAGCGGAGGCCCGCCCTCGCCGGCTGGAGCTCACGGCCGACGGTGCCGTGTGGTACGTCGATTACGCCGCAGGGTTCCTTGGCCGCATGGACCCGACCACCGGTGACGTCCGGGAGTGGCCCACGCCCGGTGGCCGCGC
The DNA here is from genome assembly GCA_029862935.1 of Gemmatimonadota bacterium. The sequence continues at coordinate 2,845 of JAOTWK010000305.1, forward strand.
GTCCCGACCGTACGGAACGGCGCTGGACCATCGCGGCCGCATCTGGTTTGTCGAGTCGGGCCAGAATCCAAACCAATTTGTGGGCTTCGACCCAGCGAGCGAGGCGTTCTTTGGCATCACGGCAATCCCCAGCGGCGGCGGCACGATTCGTCACATGTATTTCGATCCCGCGACCCGTGCCATCTGGTTCGGCACCGACACCAACTACATCGGCCGAGTGATCGTGCCCTGAGGCTCGTGCGTTGGACCGGCCTAGCGGCGCTGCTGGTGGCAACCGCCGCCGGTGCCTACAGCGATGGCCCCCCGCCAGCACATACGGGAGGGTTTCAGGAACCGACCTGTCTGCGCTGCCATGCCGACAATCCGGTCGATGACCCACTCGGTGCTGCCACCATCCTAGGATTGCCCGAGGCTTTCGAACCGGGCAAGACCTATGAACTGCTCGTGGCAATCACGAGGCCGGGGCTCCTCCGCGCCGGGTTTCAGCTCGCGGCCCGGTCGCTCAACGCCGACAGCTCCGTGACCCAGGCCGGCACGTTCCGTGTGACCAGGCCGGCGCTCACAGTCGCGCGGCACGAAGGCATCGAGTACCTCCAGCACCCCTTGGATGGCAGCCAGGTAGCCCGGCCGGACACCGCGGTCTGGACGCTCGAGTGGAGAGCGCCGCTCGAGACGTCCACAGTGACATTTCATCTGGCGGCGAACGCCACCAACGACGATGCATCCGAGCTTGGGGATTTCATCTACCTCGTGGAGCGCGCCATATCCGCAACGCGGAGGTAGAGAAGGCGGCTCAGACCGCTATTCCACCCGAACCTTCGCCCCACGCGTAGTCACACTCGGTGCAGTGCCACACGGGATCGCTCCCGGTGATACAGCACCCCCCGAGCGCCACTTCGCCGCGAGAGGCCCGTTCGCCGAGCTCGGGTGTGGGGTACCCGTACACGATAGGCACCACCTTGCCCGATTGACACCGCGGACAGCGACGCCGTTCCTCCGCTTTCACGACCAACCCGGCGGCTCGAGTCCGGCGTCTGCTCTGAAGCACATGCTCCAAAGCTACTCGAAACGGAACCGGGGCGGACCCTAGCGGGCCCGCCCCGGTCGACGTGCCTCCTGATCGCCCTACCTGGTGGTCGGCGTCTGGCTCAGCAGCGTCGGGATCCCAAAGGTCAGCTCAGCGTAAGTCCGGAAATCGGGAAACTCCGTATTCCCCTGGGCACCATTCCCGAGTTGCAGGACGAAGTAGTACCCGACGGTGCTCTTGTCCGGGTTGCCGAGCTCGATTTGAAAGTCGTAGGGATCGCTGCTCTGGAGCGACCGTTTGATCTCGTACACCGCGGTGCCCGCCACCGGGTCCACGCCAAAGGCGGCGCTGCCCGCCGGGGGTTGCGTGGGATCGGCAACGCTGCAGTCGGACTGCCCGTTCTTCGACGCGCAGCTGGCCGGAATGTACCGGTCCGTGAAGACCCAGTTGTCCTGCTTGTCGCGCTCGAGACGCAGGACATCGTCCAGATTCTCCGACAACCCGTCACCGTTCACGTCGACGCCGCCAAGGTCGTCCGCATCGTTGTCGAACACGAAGCGCAAGGCGTTGTTGATGCTCGAATCCGCGACAACCTCCAGGGCGAGATACAGGTTCTCGCAGTCGTTGGTGGCATAGAGCCATGCATCGGTCTGCCCACCCGAGATCTTCACCGGGATGGGCTGACCGGCGCCGTAGTGATCGTTGTCGTCGAGCATGCCATCCACGACCGCTCCGCTCACGTTCGCCTCGCAGACAATCGCATCGAATGCGAGGCGCCCGGTACCGAGCAGCATGGGGCTCCCAAAGTGGCTCGCGAAGGCGCCGGTTCCACCTTCGGCGGCCGTCAGGCCGATCCCGAAACCGTTGGCTTCGAGTGTGAGCAGCCCCGCCGGACTCAGGGGCCACGGCACCTGCGCCTGACCGTCCGACCCAGTC
>JAOTWK010000306.1 GCA_029862935.1 Gemmatimonadota bacterium
TGGCAATCCAGTGCTGGTCGCCCAGTCCTGAACGCGCTGGTGCACGATCCGATGGACGTGGGTGACAGCGGCGCGACGATTGTGATCGACTTCGACGTGGGCCAGAGCTTTCTCCCTGTGCAGGTGGTCGATACGCTGAGCACTGATGAGGGGTTCATCTTCAGTCCCTGGATGCGGGCGGTGAACCTCGAGCAAACCGGTGCGCTTACCGGGAGGGTCGTCTGGGACAGTGCCGGATCGCCGGCCATCGTCGATGCGACGCTCAGCGTGGCGATGGGCCGCGCCGACTGGCCCGAAAACACCTGGAGCATCATGGCGACGGGCCGTACCGACGCAGGTGGACAGTTCACCATGGCCTTCCTCTCGCCCAATACGGTGTTTGCCCCGCGCACGTATTTCCTCAGCGTGGAAGCACCTTCGGGCGAAAGCCTCTTGGTGCGGGACGTGCTCGTCGAGGCCGGAAGCGCTCGAGATCTGGGCACGCTTACGGTGCCATCACCGTGACTGATCGGCCGGTGCCCCCACGCGACGTGTACGAGCTGGTGGTCAGATCAGCAAGTACCGCGGCGTTGCCTGTTTGTACGAACGGTAGGCATCACCGAAGCGCCGTTGGAGATGCTCCTCCTCGATGAGCACGATGAGGTGTACCACAATCCAATACAATACGAGCGCGACCCAGGCGAGCATCGTGCGACCCATCACGGCGTACCCGGCGAGGAAGAAGAAGTAGGTTAGGTACTGCGGGTTGCGGGAGAAGCGGTATGGCCCCGACGTCACCAACTCCGGTTGTTTCCGGCCGGTCCACATCCCCTTCGAGAAGTGCGTGAGCGGCCAAAGGCACCCGGCGAGACCGAGCGCCATGATGCTCATGCCGACGACCTCGATCGCGGTGTCGGGCACGACGACCATCGGGAACGCATAGTTCAGCACGAAGTGGGGCATCAGGAAAGCCAAGAAGACCGCTGCGAGACCCAGCCGCGTCGTGTGACCGTAGCGGCGGTAGTCCGCGCGATACTTCGTGAGCCCGATGGCGACCATCGGGGGCGTGAGCAGGAGAAAGAGAACGCCGAGTTGCATGCCGGTCGTGATGCGTTGGCCTAAAGATATTGGCTGCTCGACGACACAAACAGTGAAGAGATTGTCGGCATAGAAACAGAACGGCCTAGGCAAGCGTAGGGCTAGGTGTATGGACAACGATACCCGCCGCATCCTCGCGGATTTCGACAAGCGGCTCGAGCGCATCGATGTTTCGGCGCCACTCGGCGCGCGGCGCGCGTGGCGGTTCCGTGCCAAGTCAATTCCGCGCATCTTGCTCACGCTTGCCGTGGCCGTCGTCTTGCCGTTCATCGTGCTCGTACGGCTCGGCTCCTGGCTATATGTCCGCTGGAGCTATCCCACGTGGGTGGCACTTGGGCTAGCAGCCGGGATCACCGTCGTCCTGCTCGCGCTGTACGCCGGTTGGATCTCCCGTGCTCTCACGGGCCGCGCTCGGCTCGTGACCGTCGCGAAGTGGGTGGCTGTCCCACTGGTGGCCGCCTACTGCGGGTATGCGTTGCTCTACGTGGCGGACACCAACACCAAGACGCCGGAGGTCCGTTCGTACTACCGGTCGCTCCATCCGGTCCTCCGTATCGCGCTTTCGACCCTGATTCTGGCAGACGATGCGCTGGTGATCACGGATGTGGCGCGCGTGCCGGAGGATTATGAGCGCATGGGCCTCCCCGTGCGCGACCGGTCCCACCACTACCGGCAGCGTGACGGGTACGTCCATGCGGCAGACCTGCGGACGATTGGTCGACCGACATGGCGCAACTGGCTGATCGAGCGCTATTTCCGCGTCATGGGCTTCCGGACGCTACGGCACGTAGGAACGGCGGATCATCTCCACGTGGGTCTCGGCGTGCCCGACGCGCAATTCGACTGACGTTGCCCTGACGGCAGTGCGCCTCTAAACCAGGATTTCGATTTCCATGGGATCGAGATGGAGCGTCACGGCATCACCGTAGGTGATTCCGTCGAGCAGGGACGTGATCACTTCGATGATGTTGGGCGCCTGCCAGTGGGCGGGCTTGGTGTCGGGATGAGGATAGTACACCCAACCGTCCCGCATTTGATTTCGAAAGCCGACCTGGCAACGCGAAAACGAGAAGTCTTCAGGCGGATTTGCCTCGAACCACCGAACCTGCTCGAACCGATGGGCTGCGTTTCTCATCACGAACCCACGCGCCGCGATCTCGATGTTGAGCGTTGCGGGGTAGAAGCGCGAAAGGTCGAGACCGCGGGCCTGAAAGTGCGGGATTTGTAGCGCGATCGACCCAGCGGGGTACGGGCTATCTTCGGTTTCACCCGAGGCGACGCGATACCCCTCCACGACGCGGCCTGACACGGCTACGAGCGTCCCCTCGGGTTGGTTCTCTCTGGGTTGCAACGGTGACTCCGAGTTTGAACCCAATGGCGAGCGCGTGTGTCTTACGGTGAAGAAGAGGTACGGGCTCTCGTCCCGCTAGGCCGTTAGCGACCGCCCATCGACAAGCGTGATCCGGCCTCTTCCGAGCTCGATTGCTCCGCGACGCTCGAACTCCTTGAGCAGGCGGCTCACGACCTCTCGGGCGCTTCCCAGTTCTGCAGCTATCTCCTCATGGGTGATCTTGAGAACCGTAAGGTGGTCTCCACGCGGGCGGAGCCGCAGCTCCAGAAACTCGGCCAGCCGCGCATCGAGCCGACGAAACACAATTTCATCGATCAACGCCATGACGTGCGCGAGCCGCGACGTGAAGAGCCCGAAGACCATCTCCCGCACCGCCGGACTCACTTCCACCCAGTGGCGCAGCTGGGCTGCCGGGTAGACCACTGCTTCCACCGGATCCTCTACCACCGCCATCGCCGGGTAGGCGCGACGGCCGAGGATGCTCGCGACGGTCAGCAGACATACCTCGCCGGGTCCGACATGATACAGTGTGATCTCGCGTCCGGTCCTCCCCGACTTGAACACGCGGATGTGTCCCGAACCCACCAAGGCGAACTGCTGAACCGCATCGCCTCCATGAAAGATGGTTGTGCCCGCTGCGAGCGTTCGTCGACTGCCGACAGCCAGCATCTCCTGGCGGATCGATGCCGCGGCGCGCTCGTAGGCACGAAATTGTCGGAGGATATCGTCCTTCTGCATCGAGAGACAGGTCGCGGATGTGGGAAGCAGGCGTGACTCCAACAACATGGGCCAGGCACCGCTGGGTCGTCAAATGCAGCAACGGGGCCCCCGGAGGGGCCCCGTTGTGGAACTTGAAGGCGCGGGCCCTCAGCGTCCGCGCGGGATCGAAATCTGTCCCCGGATCTCACCCGGGGGGTGTTGCAGCGTGTGCACGTTCACGTAGCCCATCTCTGCCTCGAGCTGCTGCACCAAGTCGGCTATGGTCATATCGGCTAGCGGGCCGACAAGATCGGCGTCAGTAATGGTGCCGGTGGCCAGTACCCCGCTGAACCGGCCAGTGATCAACTGGGGCGGTGGACCGTCGGGGTAGAGCCAGACGGCGATAGGGCCGTTCTGGCCCGCCGGGGCGAGGTGGATGTGCGCCATCAGCAGGTTGTCGATGTTCGCCACGTTCAGCCGGTAGCTCACCTCAGTGCCATCCAACGAGAGCTGGAACTTTGCCACGCCACGCGACTTACTGTCGGTGCCGGCATCGGCGCTCGAAAGCACTGCGACGAAGTTGCGCTGAGGGGCGGCATGCATCGCGGTGGTGGTGACGTCGGCGCCGCGTGAAAATGCGGTGCTGACCTCAGAGACCGGTGATACAGGATCTCGATCGGCACAGCCCATGAGAAGTGCCACGGCCAGTCCGCCGAAGCCTAATCTCAGAATGCTTCGCATTTCTGCCTCCTTGGGAGGGTCGAGGAGTGTGCTGTATGCTGGAAGTGTAGAACGGCAGCGGCCGGCGTTCCGTGATAAGATCACATTGTCGAGGCGCCGGCATCGGCCGCTCCTTGGCAGCGGCCTGAATCGCGTTGGGTCACTCCGCCTGCCTTGACGCTCGCTTGACGCTCCAGGGGTAGCATATCCCCGTGAACTCAGCGGGGAGCCCCCGATGTTCGGAGCGCATCGACCACACCAGCAGGACGACCACCTCAGGTTGTTCAGCACCACGCACCGGAGCCTGGAGCTGCGTGTTGCACGCGCCCGCAAGTACGCGTGGCGGCAGCGGCGCTCCCGCACCGGTACCGAAGTCGGCAGCTACCAGGTTGGCCAACTGCTCGGCAGTGGCGGCATGGGTGATGTGTATGCTGCAACCCACCAACTACTCGGTCGGTCGGTTGCCATCAAATTCATTCGGCGCGAGGTCCTCATCGGCAACGCTGAAGATTCGGTCTTTGCGCTTCGTCGATTTCGCCGTGAGGCCATGGTGGCCGCCTCTCTTCGCTCACCGCACGTGGTGCAGCTTTACGATTTCGGGGTCACCGATGACGGCACGCTCTACATTGCCATGGAGTTGCTGTCTGGGATCTGTCTCGAGCGGCTGGTGGAGCGGTTCGGTCCTGTGCCTCCCGAGCGTGTCATCTACCTCTTGCGGCAAGTGTGCGCGGCGTTGGCCGAGATGCATGCATCCGGACACGCGCACCGTGACGTCAAGCCGGCGAACATCTACATCGGCCGCATGGGTCTCGAAGACGACTTCATCAAACTGACGGATCTGGGATTGGTGCGTCCGCCGCGGGGCACCACTGCCGAACATGCGGCGCTCCGTGCACGAGGAAGCGTCATGGGTACGCCCGCGTTCATGGCACCGGAAGTTGCGCG
>JAOTWK010000307.1 GCA_029862935.1 Gemmatimonadota bacterium
CACGCCTCTGCGCGACGTGTCACGTGGAGATATTCGAAGTGACCGACGCGCAGGGTGGCTTCGTGTTCCAGAGCGTGGGGCATCTCTTCGAGGCCATTCCGTGCCTCGATGCGCAGGGTATTCCCACCACCGCGACCTGTGCCAACAACCAGCGGTCCTGGGGTGCCTGCATGGGCTGTCACGGCACCGCAGCGAACTCGCAGGCAGTATTCGAGGGCTTCAAGAGCGAGCTGAATACGCTCCTCGACCAGATCTGGGTCGACGTCAATGGGAATACGATCATCGATCCGTCCCCCACTGATGTTGGAGTGCTCGCGCAGATTCTGCAGGTGACGGGCGACCAGAAGCAGATCGACATGACGGATACGCTGTTCACGGCAGCAGAGGGCATTCTCTACAACGCGCAAATTGCGGCGACCCACGACCGGGAGCATTTCCTCGACGGCAATACGATCGTTGGGCCGGACACGGTGGCCTTCAGCGGCCATCACACCAGCGGCAACGGGGTGCACAACCCACCGTTTCTGCGCAACCTGCTCCGTGCCTCGATCCAGCACGCGATCAGCTATTATGGTCTACCAGCGCCCCCGGCGTCGGTTGATTTGAGGTTGCCCGCACCGCCGAACTGAAGAGGCTCGGGGCCCGTCCCGCGCGGCAAGGGAGTGGCATTCGGACCGGCTCCGTCCTTGAGCGAGGACGGGGCCGGTCGCGCGATGGCTGGCGGGCAGTTCAGAACCGCACCTGGACGAGCCGACAGGGGAAGGCCCAATGGGGGATACACTGAACGACGACCTACAGGCGGAACGTCAGGGCGGACTCGGATTCAACGAGCTGTTGCTCGGCGCGGTGATAGCGCTGATCATCGCGGGTATCGCGCTGGGCACGGCCCTATACGTCTCGCCCGGTGACCACCTGGAAATCCCCGAGCTCCAGCCGGTGATCCGCGTCACCCAAGAACGCGACCTCCCGGTCGGGGCGAGCCGGCTCATCCGCTGGGGCGACCGCGCCGTCCTGGTCGTGCGCCTCGGGCAAGATCGATTCGCCGCCGTCGACGGCACGTCGCCGAACGACGGGTGCCTCTTGCGGTGGGAAGAAGACGCCTCACGCATCGTGTCGCCCTGCAGCTATGTGGTGTATGACGTCGACGGCAGCGTGGTGTCCGGGCTCTCAACCAGAGCCCTGCAACGGTTCCCCGTGTTCCTCCGGGATGGCATCGTGTACGTAGGGAGGTCGTGACCGTGATTCGACAAGCGCTCACTGCGCTGCGGCGTGCCATCACCGGCGTCTGGGATGATATCAAGGCCAGCACCGACGCGAGTCTCCTGGGCCTGGCCCGGTTCGTGGGTCTTCTGTACGGACCGATCGATCGCAGCCTCAGCATCGATCAGGCGTTGCGCAAGTCGCTCCGCTACCGCTTGGCGCCTCACGTCGGCTGGCGACACGCGCTCGGGAGCATCACGTATCTGCTGTTCATCGTTCTCGTGATCACGGGCGTCCTGCTGGCGATCTTCTATCGCCCATCGGTGCAGGAAGCGTATCCGAGCATTCAGCACATCGTGTCCGAGACGCCGTTCGGGTGGTTGGCGCGCGACCTCCACCACTGGTCGGCCAATCTCATCGTGATCGTGCTGCTCATGCACATGGCCCGGGTGTTCTTCGAGGCCGCGTACAAGCCGCCGCGAGAGACCAACTGGCTCATCGGCATCGTGCTTCTATTCGTGGTGCTTCTCTTCGGGGGAACGGGCTATCTCCTCCCGTGGGACCAGTGGTCGTACTGGACGCTCACCGAGGTCATGACCGCCATCTCCAGCGTCCCGATGGTCGGGCGGCGGATGGCCGAGGCCGTCATGGGTGACGTCATTCCGTCGGGCGCGACATTGAGCCGGTTCTTCGCGCTCCATGTCATCGTGTTACCATGGATCGCGTTCGCGCTTCTCGGGTACCACTTTACGCTGGTGCGACGGCGTGGGATCGCGCCGCCCATGAACGTCGAGGGCGAGAGGCGTCGGTGGAAGCGCAGCGGTCGGTTCTCCCCAGACGGACAACCGAAGGAGGGGACTCCGTTCTATCCCAACCACCTGCTCCGCTCGTTCATAGTCGCCCTCGTGACCGTCGCGATCGCCATCACGCTCGCGATTCTGTATCCCCGGGTGCTTGCCGATCCGGCCGATCCGTACACCGTCCCGGAGACGCTGGTCTCGACGTGGGTGCCGGTCGACGTGTCGTTGGCGCTAATCCGCCTGGCCGGCACTTGGGGGTTCGTATTGTTCTCGCTCCTTGGGGTCAGCCTCATCCTGATCCCGCTCCTCGACCGTGGGCCCGCTCGAAAGCTCCGTGAGCGTCCGGTGGTAGCGGTGTTGGGTCTCGCGTTCTTCATCGGGTATGTCGGGCTGTGGATCGCGGGTCGAGTGATTGGGGCGGTGGCGCCATCGGAATCCCTGGGGACGGGCGTGGTCGCCGAGCAGCCCGTGCCGAGGCCGCCGTCTGTCCCGCTGCCTGACGGCACGCGCGCCGAGCCGAGTCCGGCACCCGAGTCCCAGCGGGAAGGAGGCGTTCGATGAGTCGACGCCGACTGATCGCGGCGATCGGGGGTCTGGTGCTTCTCCCGCCAGTTGCCGTCGGGAGGCTTGCCGGCCAGGGAGGGCCGGTCACCCAGGACGAATCCACTTACGGCTGCATTGTGTGCCATGCCGACATGCGCCGGGCCTTCGCGCAGGGCGCGCATGCGGAACGCGGCATCCGCTGCCACAGCTGCCACGGAGGGGACACGACGCAAGTCGAGATCCCGGCTGCCCACCGCGGCCGGTTCCTCGGTGCTCCGTCGAAGCGGGCCACGATCGATCTCTGTGCGTCCTGCCACTCCGACCCGAACCAGATGCGGCAGTACGGACTGGCCGCGGACCAGTTGGCGGAGTTCCGGACAAGCCGCCACGGTGAGCTGCTCCTCGCGCGCGGGAACGACGATGCCCCAACCTGCATCGACTGTCACGAAGCGCACACGATCCGGCCCGCGAACGACGCGCGCAGCATGGTGCACCCGACCAACATTCCGCGGACCTGCGGGCGGTGCCACGACGACGCCGCCCTCATGCAGAAGTACGGACTGTCGGTGGACCAACTGTCCCGTTTCATGGCTGGTGCCCACGGCAAGGCGATCTTCGAGGACCGGAACTTCGCAGCCCCGACGTGCATCGGGTGCCACGGCTCGCATGCGGCGCTGCCGCCCAATGTGACGGAAACGGCGCACGTGTGCGGCAAGTGCCATGTGTTGCTGGCTGATGCACTGTACGCCGGACCGCACGGAACTCCGTCGCTGACCGGGAGTATCTCTGGGTGCCTGGGGTGTCACACCAATCATGGTACCGAGCGGCTTCCGCCAGAACAGATCAGCGAACTGTGCGTCACGTGTCATGCGGCCGAGAGCAGCATGGCCACGCTCGGCCAGGAGATCGAAGATCAGGTACTGCACGCTCGTGGGGAGCTGGAGCTTGCCGCCGAGGCCATTGCGCGCATGGTGAACACGGGTCGCGACGTGGCGGACGAGCGTTTTCGGTACCGGGCCGCCTACACGGCGTACCAGCAGTTGGCGAAAGTACAGCATTCCCTCGACCTTGAGCAGCTCGAAGATCTCGGGCGCGAGGTGCGGTCGAATGCCGCCGTGGTCCGGTCCACGGCCGAGGCCTACGCCGAAGAGCGTTGGGAGCACAACCTGCTACTGCTTCCCGTGTGGTTTTTGACGCTCTCGGGCGTCACGTTTGCGGCGTTCAAGCTGCGAGAACTCGGAAGGGCGGGTCATGGTTGAACGCGCAGTCAGACGGTTTCGTAAGCTGTCGCGCCCGCTGAGGCTGGCGGTCCAGCTCGGCGTGTTGGCGGTCATCCTGTCGACCGTTGGAGCGGTGGGCTTCATCGAATACAGCGCCCAGCCGAGTTTCTGCAAGAAGTGCCACAACATGGAGCCCTATTACGATTCCTGGGCCACCTCGTCCCACAACGACGTCGCGTGTATCAAGTGCCACTACGCGCCCGGCATCCGGGCGGAGGCGATGGGGAAGCTCCAGGCCGCAAATCAGGTCGTGAAATACGTGACCGGAGCGTACGGCACCAAACCGTGGGCGGAGATCGAGGACGCAGCGTGCTTGCGGTCGGGCTGTCATTCGCTACGGAAGGTCGAAGGGGTCGTGAGCTACAACCCCAACCCGACTCGCAACACCATCGCTGTTCGCTTCGACCACACCCAGCACCTTGGCGAGCTCCGTCGCGGCAAGCAGCTCCGTTGTACCAGCTGTCACTCGCAGATCGTGCAGGGAAACCACCTGGCGGTCACGCCGCAGACGTGCAACCTCTGCCACTTCAAGGACACCCAGCGCGCCGAGCCGGTGACCGGCTGCATCAGCTGTCATCGGGCGCCGCCGCGCATCGTGTCGCCCGCGGGGTTCGTGGTCGATCACCCGCAATACGTGCGTGATCTCGTATCGTGCACGTCGTGCCACGAGCAAGTGGTCAGCGGATCGGGCGCGGCCGAGGCGTCGCGCTGCTACACGTGTCACAACGAGCCGGATCGGATCGACGAATTCGAGAACACGACGCTCCTTCACGAGACGCACATTGCAGAGCACAACGTCGAGTGTGCGCAGTGTCATACGCCCATTGAGCATCGCTCGGTGGCCTTGAGCCAGACGGCTGATCTCGACTGTGCCTCCTGTCACCGCCGCGTACACGAGGCTCAGCAGCGGCTGTACGCCGGCATGGGCGGACACGGCACGGAGAACCAGCCGAG
>JAOTWK010000308.1 GCA_029862935.1 Gemmatimonadota bacterium
GCAGCTTCACCCAGACCGGCGGCACACACACCCCCACGGAGCTGTACATTGGCGACGAGGCCGGCTCCACCGGGAGCTACGACCTGAGCGGGCCAGGAAGCCTCTCGACCCCCGACACCTACGTCGGCGGGAGCGGGGCGGGAAGCTTCACCCAGAGCAGCGGCACACACATCGTCACGACGGCACTGATCCTCGGCGCGAACTCGACGGGAGACGGCAGCTACGACCTGAGCGGCGTGGGCTCCCTCACGGCCCAGGACGAGTGGGTCGGGCTCGCCGGCACTGGGAGCTTCGCCCAGAGCGGCGGGACCCACGCAGTGGTCGACACGTTGACGATCGGGCGGTCGTTCGCCGGCCCGTCGGGCAGCTACGCCCTCTCCGGCGGGAATCTCGACGCGAACGTCGTCGACCTCGAGCTCACCGGGAGCTTCACCCAGACGGGAGGCATGCTCGACTTCACCACCTTCAACCAGAACGGCGGGACGGTGAACGGCACGCTCCAGAATCAGGGCACCTTCAATTACAACAGTGGCAGCTTCGCCGGGAGGCTCCTCAACCAGGGGGTGGCGAACCTCGGCGCCAGTTTCACCGCCGCCGACGGTATGGAGAACCAGAGCTCCCACACGGTGGGTGCGGCCGACACCCTCACGTTGAACGGCTCGGGCCTCCTCAACCTCGGAACGTTCAGCGTGGACGGCCTGATCGACGGCACTGGCCCCCTCAGCAACAGCGGGTTCCTGATCGGCAGCGGCGAGATCGGCGGCAGCGGCGGCTTCACGAACACGGGCCTGCTCGCAGGGTCCTCGGGCTTCGAGATCAGCAACAGCGGCGCCAACGCGAACTACGGCAACCTGATCGTCAGCAACCAGCTCCGACTGACCGGCGGCAGCTTCAGCAACGGCGGAACCCTCGATCTCGGCAGCGGCACGGTCTTCGGCGGCGCGACCCTCACGAACACCTTCGGCGGCACCATCGTCGGACGCGGCACCATTCTGAACGCCTTCTCGAACCCGGGCGGTGTGGTGCTGCTGGAGAGCGGTACGACCAACATCTCCCAGGCGTTCTTCAACGACGGGCTGATCCAGCTCACCGGCTTCTCCGCCAATCTCACGGGGGGCACCATCTCCAACGCCGGCACCATCCAGGGTCTGGGGCACGTCGGGAACGATGTCGTCAACGCCCTGGGCGGCACCATCGAGGCGATTGGCGGCACCCTCACCCTCAGCGGCAGCGTCAGCAACGACGTCTATGGGCTGGTTACGGCCGCTTTCGGCAGCAAGGTGCTCGCCATCGGCGGCCTCGGCGACAACGAGGGCCTCATCAACCTCAGCGGCGGCACCTTCGACAACAACGGCTGGAACCTCACCAACAGCGGCCAGATCTCGGGCCACGGAACCCTCCGCTCCAGCGAGCTGATCAACGACGGCTCGATCACGCTGACCGGCGGGGCCACCACGGTGAACGGCAACGTCACCAACAACCTCGGCCGGCAGATCGAGGTGGCCCACGACACGGCGCTCTTCACCGACGACGTCACCAACTTCGGCACCTTCAAGACCACCAACGCCATCGTGACCTTCGCGGGCACCTACACCGAGAACGGTGGCTACATCAGCGACCCCTCGGACAACTTCTTCGAAGACATAATTTTGGGCGAGACGGGCTACCTGGTGGGCGGCGTCGGCGACCGCTTCTTCGTGGACGGCGACTTCCTGAGCGCGTCGGTCCTGAGCGGCGTTTGGCAGACCCGCGCGGCCGAACTCATCTTCCAGGGGGGCACGGGTCACACGCTGCAGTACACGGGCGCCGACCTCGGAGCCGTCGGGGACGGCTATGCCGACAACTTCGCCTGGGGCGTTCTCCAACTCGGCGCGGGCGACACGCTGATTCTCGGCGACGGTGATGCGGTGCCGGGCGCGGCCCTCTATGTCGACGTTCTGCGGCTGGAAGGGGGCGTGGGCCAGATCGCATCGATCCTGGGCAACGGGTTCGACATCTACTACAAGCCCTGGCTCAGCGAGAATGCCTATCTCGGCGGCGAGACCTATGCGCTCTCGAACGGGGGTTTCCTGATGGCCGTCCCCGAGCCGTCGACGGCCGTCCTGCTGGGGCTCGGGCTCGCCGGCCTGACCCTCCGGCGTCGCCAACAGCAGATCCGGGCGCGCTGCTGAGCGGCTGTACTGAGCGGCTGAAGGAAGGAACGGCAGCGGCAGTGGGCGATGCAGAAGCGGATCGCAGTGTGAGGAGCACGACGAGTCGCGGTGCGCGAGCGGCGCGGCCGACCACGCTCCCCACGGCCGGGCTCGTCGGACTCGCCATTGCGCTGGCGATGCTCACCAGCGCCGAGCCCGGCCACGCCGAGTCGCGTGTGCTGCGGGGCGCGCTCGAGCTGCGGGGCGAAGTGCTGGGCCGCCCGAACGAGGAAATCGTCATCGAGGACAGCCTCGTCGGCCACGGGGTGCTCGACGCCGCCCGGCTCACGAACCGCGGCACGCTGCGACTGATCGGCGAGAGCAGCGATGTCACGGGCGTCTTCGAGAACGCGGGCACGCTCGAGGTGGTGCGCGGCCGCACGCACTTTCGGCGGGCCGTCACGAATCGCGGAAGCATCAAGATCAGCGACGCCGAGGTGCACTTCGGCGCGCGCTACACGGGGCTCGGCGCCTATGTGAGCGACCCATCGGACAACTACTTCACCGACCTCGTGATCGGCGGGCTCGGATACCTCGTGGGCGGTGTGGGGGACCGTTTCTTCGTGAACGGGGACTTCATCAGCACGAGCACGAACTCGAGCAACTGGAACACCGCTGACGCGTACCTCGAATTTCGAACGGGCGTGGATGCGCTGCACGCCTTCCACATCACGGGGGCCGACCTCGGGCCGGACGCGCTCGGCTACAACGACAACTTCGCCTGGGGAACGCTCCACATCGCGCCCGGCAATTCCCTCGTTCTCTTCGACGGCAACGCCACGCCCGGCGCCGCGCTCTACGTGGGCGAGATCACGGGCGCGGCGCTGCTCGCGGGCAGCGCCATCGGCAACATCTCCGGAGCGGCGAACGTGAACATCTACTACGAGCCGGCTCTACCGGCGAACGCCTACCTCGGCGCTGCGGTGTGGGACTTCGGCACGAGCGGCCAGCTGATCCCCATCGGGTGGGTTGCTCCCGTGCCGACCGCCTCCGTCTGGCTCCTCGCCGCGCTGGGACTGCTGTTGCTGGCGGTGGGTATTGCGGCGCTGCAGCGGTCGCGGGCAGGAGCGGACGCCGGGCTTGGCTGAGCCGCAATGGGCTGCCGCGCCCGCTTCGGCCAGGGCGTGCCGGCGAGACCGCTGGGCTGCTGCGGCCGTGGGACTCTGCCTCGTGCTCGCGGTGGCGTTCGTCTACGCGCCGGTGGCGCAGCACGAATTCGTCTACTGCGACGATGACCGCTACGTCTTCGAGAACCCGGTGGTGCGCGCGGGCCTCACTTGAGCGGGCGCCCTCTGGGCCTTCGCCGACGCCCACGTCGCCAACTGGCATCCGTTGACTGCGCGAAGGTTCATTGGGAAGTCGCGCCCTCTTCTCGAAGACGTTCTCGAAACCGCCTGAACTTCTCGAGGGACCGCTCGCCGCCAGACCAGCTCTCGATCCGCCGGATGTCGATCGAATGGCGGCGCGCAACTTCGACCGCCTGGTCGAGACACTGGGAGTCGTCCCAGTGGTAGTACCCGGCGAGTCGATCCATGACGCATTCGGTCGGCGCCAGGAGACGGAGGGTGCCGACTCGGGTTCGCAACTGGGCGAACTCGCTGACGATGGCATCCCCGACCTGGACGGGACCGGGTGGGAACTCGATCCAGAAGGGGGAATCCGGGTGGGTCCAGTGGCGCCCTTGACGACGGAACCCGAGTTCGGCCATCACCCCGTCGACCTTCCGGGCCACGCCCTGCCGGACGAAGTCGAGATCGAAGGACTCATACGCGTTGGCCGAGTAGATCGAGACGACAGCTCCGCCGGACAGAACGACGGGGATCCCGGCGCGATCGAGCGCCTCCCATACCAGGGCGGCGACCTCCTCGCGAATGTGTTCGCGCGAGATCGTAGTCACTTCGGTTTGCCGGACCGGCGGGGTCTCCGACGCTCGCTGAAGTAGCGTTTCCTCTCCGTGGGAGGGAGGACCGCCAGGGCCTTGCGAAGGAGCGCGCGCACCTCATCGAGAACGAAGTAGCGCGGGTTCCATGAGAACAGCAGCGTTCGCCCCTGCCTTCGGCTGACGAGCAAGCCAGCGGCCTCGAAGCGCTTCAGCTGAGCCAAGGCCATGCTTACCGAGACATCATCGAAGGTTGCGGCGATGGTGCGCGCATACCCCTCGCCGTACTGCTCCAGGTAGAGCAGGACCTTCTCCGCCGTTCGGTTCCCGAAGATGCCTTCGAGCATGACCAGACTGGATAGCAGATTATATGAACTGAATACCAGTCTATTTGGTTGACCCGCCGAAGCGTGCGTCTCCGCGGACCGCCGGTAGCTCGAGCCCGCCTTGAGCACGGGATCTCCTCAATAAATCGCTTCTATTCCGGGGGCTTATCGTCGGGATCCCCGGGTTCGAGTCCCGGTCGGGGTCGTCTGGGGCCCGGGCCTGCGGAATCTCGACGCCATCGCGTGTAGGAGACGCATGGAGACGCGGAGACGGCGTTGGCGCCGTCTTGGACCGCCCCCGGCAGCCCCTCGCAAGCCACGAGTTGCAAGCACGCGTCACTTCTTGGGCCGGCGCCGTCCTTTTAACCCGTT
>JAOTWK010000309.1 GCA_029862935.1 Gemmatimonadota bacterium
CGATTGATGGGCGATGGGCTCAGACGACGATGACGACTGGCCGCTGCGCGGCGGGCGATGAGAGGCGATGGCCGTAGGCTGTAGGCTGACAACTGAAAACTGAACGGCTGTCGGCTGAAAGCTGTCGGCTGATGGCTGTAGGCCGATGGCCGCTTTCGCACACCACAGGTTTGTGATGTCACAACTGAAAGCCCCGCACGCCGGGTGACGCTCGGGGCTCTGTCTCGTCGCACCTCGTGGACGACTAACCCTTCGGTCTCATCAACTCCTGGTGAGTTGTCGATCACCGCGGTCCCGCTCGGCAATGGACTGCATGCTGTAATCGTCCGCGGATCGGTCGGCCTGCTTAGTCGGGCAGCTGCGCAAGTGCCCGTTGCATGTTGGCGCGGTACGCTCGAAATGCCGCTCGGCCCTCGCTGGTGAGGCTGATCATCGTGTAGGGCCTCTTCTTCCTGAACCCTTTCTCGAGCACCACGTAGCCGCTCTCCTCAAGCTTGCCCAAATGGGTGGAGAGGTTACCCCACGTGAGGCCCGTCTGGCGGATCAGGAACGCCGCATCCGCCGCCTCCACGACGTACAGCTGTGTCATCACCTTGAGCCGCGCCGGCGCGTGGATCACCGGATCGATCCTGTTCAGC
Source organism: Gemmatimonadota bacterium (assembly GCA_029862935.1). The sequence continues at coordinate 639 of JAOTWK010000309.1, forward strand.
GGGTGCGCCTCTGAGTCCGCGGAGCGCTCGGTCATTGTGCTCGACCCCTCACGCGCCGTCGCCGACGATGGGACTCTGACTCCGGATGACGAACACGAGCTTTGTCAGCCCAACGACGGCGATCACCCCAGCCGCAATGCCGAACATGACGGGGAAGCCATGGTGCGACGCGTAACCCTGGCGGAACAACCATTCCCCCACCATCGGCGCCACGGCGAGTAGGAGGCCGTAGAGAAACAGGCGGGGAATCTCGAGGAAGTGCGCCGCCGCCGAGCATCCAATGAGAAGGATGAACGACAATGTGACGGGGAAGACCCAATCCCCCGTTATGCGCTCGAACAGCGCGAACCCTGCCAAGCCCACGACCAGCGCAGCGACGTTCACCGTCAGCATCACCATCGTGAACCGCTTGAGCCGTGCGGTGCGATCCGGGCCGAACCGGACCTGGCCGACACGGGGAACGACGACACGCTGCTGCACGATTCGGAGCGCCAGGTACAAGGCAGCATACACCGGCAGGAAGATTGCCGAACTCCAGAAGTCGCCCAGCGTGCCGCTCAGCAGCGGAGCGATGGCGAGCATCGCAAACACGGCTGCGAGGAAGACATCCCACAGTCCCGTATCGACCACCGCTCGGAAGGCGCGGCGTTCCGTGGCCTTCAAACCGTCGGTTGTCATGGTGACCACCTCTCGACGTGCATTCACACTTCAGCCAAGTGTACTCTGAATTTCAGAGTACACTGTACTAGAGTGGCCGTCTTGTGTCAAGAGCGTGGTCGATAATCTATTGTGGAGAAATGATTTAGGCCCTGATGCGATGCCGGAGCGGAAGCGACGGCGAGCACGAGTGCGAGCGTTGATGCACTGGGCATCGGCGCTGGCGCTCAACCCCATGTGGGTCAGGAACTGGGTCAGATACGACAAGACGTAGCAGTAACGCGGAGTCCTGGGCAGCGATACTGAAGCGAGTCGGTAGCTCATGTGCTCGCTGCATCCTCTACGCCAATGGTCTGAGTTCGCCGAGCATGGTCGGGATCAACTCAGTCACGGTCGGGTGAATGTGCACGGCGCGCTGAATCACCGTATACGGCGCAGTCGTTTCCAGCGGCCTCGGAGTCGCCGATCAAGCTGAGGTCTAGGGGAAGGTGGCGCAGACGTCCTCGGTCAACGCCGGCTCATGCGACGCAGTCCACGTCACATCTCCTGCCGCGTGCCGCGTGATGTTGCCTCCCGTCGCCGCTCCAGAAAGTTGCTCATGGCTCCGAACACCTCCTCCGGAATCTCCAACGCCATCATGTGGCCCGCGTCGTCGAAGACCACCTTCTGGCCGTTGGGCAGGGAATCGGCCAGTCGATGCTGTCGGTCGATCGGGATGACGTTGTCCTTTCCTCCGATCATCACGAGGGTCGGCACCCTTACGTCAGGCAATCGATCGAAATGCCGCATTCGATTGTCCGGGTGGAACCATTCCGCGCAGGTTGGTCTCCTGACGAGCACCGCGTCGTCGAGGAGGAGCCCTATCGTCTCGTCCGGAGGCGGTCGGGTGAAGCCACTTCTCAGCATCCTCTTTAAGAGCCACCGCCTCCCAGCCATCAGGGGCAGTAGCGGCACGGCTAGCCGAGGGGCAACCGAGCCGAACCCGGTGACCGTGTTCATCAAGACCAATCTCTGGAGCACTTCGGGGTGCTCGAGGGCGAGTTGGATGCCAACGCCGCCACCCATCGACACTCCAACGTAGTGAAACCGAGCGATTCCTAGCCGTTGCGACCATCGATACACATCGTCGGCCAATTGGAACAGGTTGCACCCTCGAGTGGTTCGGCTCGAGTGACCATGGCCCCGCACGTCGATTGCGTACGCGTGGTATTTGCTGGGGAGACGGGACAGGTACGACGCGCGCCAGATCTTGGACGACAGGAAGAACCCGTGAACGAACACGATGGCGTGGGGACCGGACCCGCGTTCCTCGTAGTAGAGCTCGGCGTCATTGACCCGGACGGTCGGCATTGTTCGGTCTTACCGGTACATTTTCGCCGCAGGACCGTTCAGCATGCGTCGAGAGCAAGCGAGCGTGTTCAATGGGTTACCCACCCAACAAGAGACTCACATTAAGCATGACGTGCGGACCGCTGTAATTCTTACTGCCGCCAATCGGCTCGTTGAAATCCGTCATGAGATTGATCCCGAGAGCAAGGGACACCATGAAGTGGCGACTCAGCAGGAAATCCGCACCCCCACTCAACTCCCCACCGACGGCAGTTGCGGTCCTGGCCACCACGGTGACGACGCTGCCGGTCTCAGTCTCCAGTTGATTGCCCACAAACGCCCCAACACTTGCTCCACCAAAGGGCCTAATGGACGAGCCATAAGTGGAGCGGGGGAAGTAGTACTTCATCCCCACCAGAAGCGGTGCTACGACAGCGGTTTTGGTGGAGACACCCCCGGCGCTAACCTGCGTCTCCACGCGTGCTGCCATGCCGCTGACACTGATCTGGAGGGCGAGGTGCTCTTTGAACCAATGACCATAAGCCACGCCCCCCAATATCCCGGTGCTTCCGACTGTGGTCGATACCCCACCCGAACCGACTTCAGTTCTGGCGTCGGTCAATTGGTTCCACACACCGAAGCGCAACGCGATCTGGTGACGCTTCTCAAGCGACTGTGCTGCCGCGAACGCCGGCACAACCGCAAACAGGATCGAAAGGGACAGCAGTGATCTCATCGTGAACATGCGACTACTCCTCCCTCCTATCTTTGGTATACGCGCGCGTCAGTTCAAATACTGCCTGATCCGAACGAAATACTCGGCCTCAAAGTCGACGACGGACAAGCCAAAGTTGTTCTCGAACGCCTCGCTAAAGCTCATGCCGTCCCGCATATCCAGAAACACGTTCTTGGCGTCCACAAGCGTATGATTCAGCCCTTGATCGTCACAAAGGTAGCGCATGGTCAGTTCGAACATCGGGTAGAAGTAGTCCACTGCGACGCCCTCGATTGGCGGGTACACGTCGTTGTGAATGGCGATGGGATTGAGTTCGCCGTACTCCTCGATCACGTCGTTGAGGTCCGTCAGGGTCAAGATGCTCCGCTCGGGGTTCAACGCCGACACGAATTCGCCCAATCCCTCCTCGAACCATGTGTGTGTCGAGTAGCTGTGGGTGGAGCCGACGAGCAGGCCCTGAATGACGTGTGTGAGCTCGTGAGTCATGAGCCGCGTGTAGTTGCCGACTTCAGTATGCCCGAACTCGGTGCGCTCCGGATGATCCAGAGAAAAGATGATCAAGCCGCCAACGAATCCCTGCCCACCCCACTGGGTGGGGAAATGGTACTTGTACGCGTATAGGTGGATCTTGGTCTGACCCGCCGGAAAGATGAACAGGTCGTTGCTCGGGATTTCAAACCGTGTCTTCAGATCGGTGAACACCGCTTCGGCGATCGTCGCGACGTCAGCGAGAACTTGATGACTCACGCCATCGCTATAGATCGTGAAGGTCGTGCTTTCGTATGGATTCCCGTCGTGCGGCCACGGGGCGACCGTATTACACCATGACACACACGGATAGTCGAGTTCCGGCGCATCAACTGACCTGCAGCCCGCGATCAGAGCCAACGACGCACCGACGGTTGCACAAGTGATTAGGCGGACGCATCGCATGTCGGCACCTCCGTCTTCATTGAAGTGTGCATGTACAGGACGTGAAGGGCGGCCGGCAGACCATCGCCCCCTCATCGCCTTCTCATCGCCGTCCATCGCCCTACCCGCCCCGCTTGAGCGTGATGTCCCCAGCGAGCGTCGCGAGCTTCAAGGTCGGCCCGCCGCGTCCGATCGTGCCTCGGATGTCCCCCGGCAGTACCTGGGTGAGCGGAAAGTCCGACGTGATGTGCCCCGACTGGATGGTTGCCTGAACCCGCGCATTGGTCGCGGCGGGAATGGTCACCACAACGTCACCGGTCATGGTCGAAAACTCGAGGTCACGTTCCCAGTCCGGTAGACCAATCGACCCGACGACCGATCCCCACACCGTCTTAGCGGTGGCAAGCCGCGTAGTGGACACCTGGACGTCACCGAACATGGTGCTCACGAATGCATTGCTCTCGAGGCCCGTGGCAACTACG
>JAOTWK010000310.1 GCA_029862935.1 Gemmatimonadota bacterium
ACGCAATGTTGGCACCGTTCAATTGCGCGACGGAACGACGAGGTGCGGGAGGGAGCCATCCGTTGTACTCTACGAAGTAGACCAGCCAATCTCGAAGCCGCCGATAGTCATCGTCGTGAATTGCTCCACCGACGGCGCCATACCGGTCGTCAGCGAGGGACTCCACGATGCGGTCCAGCCAGTCTGGCGCGGCCGTACAATGTTCTTCAATTACGGCGATGATCTCTCCCGCGGCGCGCTCAACCCCGTGCCGGCGAAGCGATGGGACTGTCTCGCGCAGCTTCCGATAGATCACCGTGACCCATGGAAAGGCCTCGGCCACACGGCCCGCATCCTGCTCGGTGCCATGAAGGACGACGATGACTTCGGCATCTCGTGCGCGTGCTTGGGCCTCGAGCGAGGCGAGACAGCGGTCCAAGAACGGCGCACCGACAATCGACGCGATGACAATCGAAACTGAGGAATCATTCAAGGGAATCGGTCTTCGTGGTTAGGAATGAGGCCTGCTGATGCGGTCTGATACAACAGTTGAGTGCGGGTACGAAGGAGCTGGCAATCCGCGTGTGGTGCTACATATAGCCATCGCGCCGCAACGATTCCAATCCGCCGCCGTCATCCTTGTCCTGCGCTCGGCCGGATCGCTCGGCGATATTGGCAAACTTACCCGTTTGTAACTCGACGATGATCTCTCCAACATCCGACGCCGAGGAATCAACCGGATTGGTGCACGGCCAGCACCCGAGGGAGCGGTAGCGTTTCCCTTCCCCTTGGTCGTAATACAACGAGACGGTCGGAATGTGCTCTCGCTCGATGTACTCCCAAATGTTGAGCTCCGTCCAATCCAGCAGGGGGTGGACCCGCACGTGGGTCCCCGGGGCAAACTCCGTCTTGTATTGGTTCCAGAACTCCGGCGGCTGGTCGGCAACGTCCCACTCATTCTGGTCCGTCCGCGCAGAAAAATAGCGTTCCTTCGACCGGCTACCCTCTTCGTCCGCACGGGCTCCAACAATGACCCCGGTGAACGGCTCAGTATTGCTGTCCACTTCGTACGTCTTCTTCACGTGGTTGAAGCGATAGCGCGGCCAAGCTCCGCTCAGGGTGTGCTTGAGCGCCTCGGTCTTGAGCAATCCACAACAGGTGAGCCGGTCGACGGCGCCATCGGGAAAGGTACGTTTCTCGGCGAGCGCGACCTGGTTCTGGCCGTAGATCAAGTTGAGATGCCACTCCGCGACGAGCCGGTCCCGATACTCGATCATTTCCGGGATCTTGAAGGAGGTATCGATGTGGATGAGGGGAAACGGCACATGTCCGAAGAACGCCTTCCGCGCCAGCCACAGGAGCACCGTGCTGTCCTTGCCGATGGACCACAGCATGCCCAGTTGCTTGAAATTCGCGTACGCCTCGCGAAGGATGTGAACGCTGGTGTTCTCCAGTTGATCCAGATGGTCCATGTGACTTCCTCTATGAGCGTAACGGCATATGCGACAGAATCTTCACGGCGGCTGCATCCACACTGACCTGCGTTGTGTCGATGACGACTTCCGCGTCCGTCGGCGACTCGTACGGATCGTCGATGCCGGTGAAGTTCTTGATCTCGCCCCGGCGAGCGCGAGCATACAATCCCTTGACGTCCCGTCGCTCGCATTCGTCGAGCGACGTGGAGATATACACCTCGATGAAGTTCCGGCAGAGACTGCGGACGAAGTCCCGAGAATCCTGATACGGGGATACCAACGATGCCACGACGAACACGCCGTTCTGTTCCAATTTGCTCGCGAGATAGCCCACCCGGCGGATGTGTGCATCGCGCTCGTCGCGGGTGAACCCCGTCTGCGGGAAGATGCTTCGGATCGTGTCGCCGTCCAGGCGCTCCGCCTTGTATCCGCGGCGCTTGAGCTGTGCAAACACCTCCTCCGCGATGGTGCTCTTGCCCGAGCCCGACAGGCCGGTAAACCACACAACAGCGGGCTCGGCCTCATGCCGGCCAAATCGTACGTGATTCCACCCACGTTCGTGGGCGTAGTACAGCACCCCTTTCATGATTGCTTCCAGGGCTCCGACGGTAGCGGCCAGAGCGACCTGGCGGGTGAACAGCCAGACCAGAAACGTGGTGGCCAGAGTGCCGAGAACCCGCCACGAGATGGCCTTGCCGATCGCACGCGCGTGCGATTCGCGGTACGGTCCCGTCATCGGCGGCGGTGGATTGGTATGCGCATGTCGTCAGTCGATCCCGATCACGAACGAGGGGTTACGGAGATCGGGCATGTTGTATCGGAGCGGCGAAGTACGCTCGCCTGAAGGCGCCGAATTCCGGAAGACACAATCCCCAGCGGCGACATCCCACTCCATCGTCGGCCCAAGCCTCGGGTACACATGGGCCTTGCCCTCGGCGACCCAACAGAATTTGAGCGAACTGCCCGCCTGGACGCGGCGACCGACCGCGATAGTCTTGAGATAGGCCTCGAGGGCGTCGGACGGATGCGAGCGGCTTTCCACCACCGTGAGCGGTGTGCCAGGCTCAGGCGGTTGGGATTGGATGCGGCTGGCGACTGCCTGGCCGTCACGCTTCCACGCCCCGCGCCCCCGACCCGCCGTGTACATGAGCCCCCGTGCCGGTGCGAACACGACGCCCAGAACGGGAACCCCGTGCTCGATCAGGGCGATATTCACGGTGAACTCGCCGTTCCCCTTCAAGAACTCCTTGGTGCCGTCGAGCGGATCCACCAGCCAGAACCGTTCCCAGCCTTGGCGCACGCTATAGTCCGGAATTGTCCCCTCTTCGGACACCACCGGGACCGCCGGGTCCCACGCAATGAGCGCGGCCTGTATGATCCGATGGGCCTCCCGATCCGCCGCCGTCACCGGGGAACGATCGGCCTTCTCCTCCGCCACGGTACCGGACCGGTAGTGCCGCAACGTCGCGGCGCCTGCCTCCCGGGCAATTGCGTCGAGCCGGTGGAGGCTCTCGTGAGAGATCTCGATCATCGCTCCCGCATCCAATGGTCTCACCATGGCCGGTAAATGATGCCCGCTTCCTGCAGGTGGCTCTTGAGACGGAACACCTGCTCGTCCACGGTTTCATGCTCGGACAGAAGTATGTCGTAGGCGAGGTCGGTCGTCACGTTCTCCCCCACCCACACCGTCTCGATCCGGTCCGAGCCGACGGACGTCCGGATCAACTGCAGCTCCTGATGCGTGAGCTCGGCGGCGGTGACGACCAGAATGACGCCCGCATCGAGCATCAGGTTGGCAATCTCGCCCAGCCGCCGGAGATGCTCCTGCCGGTTCTCGACCGTCCGCTCGATATCGGCGTCTACGCCGTAGAGCACATTCCCGATGCCCAGGAAATACACCACCCGCCCGTCATCGAAGAGTCGTGACTCGAGGCCCTTGGCCACCGACTTGCGGTCGGCCTCCTGCGCCCCGGTGATGAGCATGAGCGTCGAGCGTTGATTGTATTTTTCCGCGCGATGTTCCGGAGCGATGATGCTGGGTTCCCACTTGTAATTCCGGAGCAGGACCTTCTCGCGCACCCAGGCCTGCTGATCCTCGAGTGCTTCGCGGATGATTCCGCCGCCGCGGATTTCATACCCGTCCACGACGACGAACCGGCTCGTGGCCGTGATATCCTCCGCCCCGTCAAAGGCGATGTCCCGCTTGAGCTTGAGCGTGCAATCCGCGACGTCGTGCCGGTTGATCCGGTCCGGGTCAGTCAGCGCGCTCAAGTCCGAGGCATCGATGACCCGATGGATCTGCTCCAAGCGCATCGGAACGCGGGTCGTGCCCAGCTTGAAGGTGTAGTCCCGCTGCTTGACCAGGGGAGCCTTTCCCAGCCAAAACAGATTCGTCCGGATGAGGCTGGTCACCTTCGGGTGCGGCTCGGAGGCCCGCGCCACGATTTCGCCCCGCGATACGAAGACCTGCTCCGAAAGCGTGAAACCGGTTGCCTGGCCGGCGCTGGCCTCGTGCTGCGATGGTCGATGGAATGCTTCAATGGAGCGAACGTGACTCTTCTTGCCGGACGGATAGAACACCACCTCGTCGCCCACCCGCAGCGTGCCGCTTTGGACGGTCCCGGCAACGATCCGCCGGTCGTCCCCGTGCTGGGTGAACTTGTACACGCCCTGGACCGCCATTCGGAATGGACCGTCGACCGGCAACTGGGGCGCCGCGAATTCGTCGAGCGCCTGGAGGACCGTGGAACCTTCGTACCACGGCATGTGAGCTCCCGCACGAGCGACGTTCTCGCCCTCGCGACCGCTCACCGGAATAAAGTACGTCGGCTGAAGCTCGATCTGCTGCAGGAATGCACCGTATTCGTCAACGATCCGGTCGAATACCCGGCGGTCGTACTCCACCAAGTCCATCTTGTTTACCAACACGGCAAGCTGCCGGATCCCGAGCATGGACATCATGTAGCCGTGGCGTCTCGAGTTTTCCTGCACGCCTTCCTGGGCATCGATCACGAGCAATCCGGCCTCGGCCCGTGCCGCACCAGTCACCATGTTCTTGAGGAATTCGATGTGACCTGGAGCGTCAATGATGATGTAGTAGCGCCGGTCCGACTTGAAAAAGACGCGTGCCGAGTCGATGGTGATGCCCTGGGCCTGTTCGTCCTTGAGCGCATCCAGGAGAAATGCGTACTCGAAGGGCCTCGCATTGCGCTCGCACGAGGCTCGCACCTGGTCGAGCTTGCCCTCGGGCAGCGAGCCCGTATCCGCGAGCAGGCGACCGATGATGGTGCTC
>JAOTWK010000311.1 GCA_029862935.1 Gemmatimonadota bacterium
TGTTGTGTCTGCTGACCGGTGTCTGGAGCTGTGCCCCCAAGGCCGCCCTGCGGGTCTCGCCGGAGGAGATTCCCGATCTCGAAAGTCAGCTTGCCACACGGCCCCACGACGGCGCCGCGTTGCTCCGCTACGCCGCCGCTCTGTATGCGGCCGACCGGTGCGACACTGCGACAGTCGTCGCGCGAGCTGGTATGGCGCGCGAGCCGGCGCAGGCGCTTGGACCGCTCGTGTTGGGCCGCTGTCTCGAGCGAGCTCAGGAGTACGACCAAGCCCTCACCGTCTATGCGAGTTACCTCGAGGCTCAGCCCGATCGTGCGGGATCACCATCGGTCCGGGCGCGGCAGAGCATTGCGCGGCGCGACCGTGCCCTGGCGTACGCGCGCCGTGCCTTGGATCGCGAGACCGAACTGGCCCAGACGCCGAGCGATCCGGGGACCGTGGCCGTTCTGCCGATCGATATCGTGGGCGACTCCAGCTACCGGCCCCTGTCACGGGGACTAGCGCAGATCCTCACGACCGACCTCGCGCTCCTGCAGCGCTTCACCATGGTGGAGCGCCTGCAAATCGGAGTCTTGGTCGAGGAGATGCGTATCGCAGACACGGGCCGGATCGATCCTGCGACGGCCGCACGCGTGGGGCACTTGGTGCGAGCCGGGAGACTGGTGCAAGGACTCGTGACGATCCCGCCCAGAGGAACAACGCGCATGGAGGCGAACGTCGTGTCCGGCACGGGTGAAGTGACCGCGCCTGCGCGACAGGCGGGCAAGTTGCGCGATCTACTCAAGATGGAGAAGCAGTTGGTGGTCGACATCGCGCGGCAGCTCGGGTACCAGCTGTCGCAGGCCGAACTGCGCCTCATTTTGGAGAATGGCACGCAGAACCTCGCAGCATTCCTGGCCTATTCCCAGGCCCTCGATGCCGAGGATCGGGGAGACTATCGGTCGGCGGCGCTCTACTATGCGCGTGCCGCTCAGGCGGATCCGAACTTCCGAGCTGCCCGTGAAGGATACGAGGCGGCGGTTGCCGGCCAGCAGGCGGTCGACGCGCCCCCAGCAGCGATCACCCAGTTGGCGACGGTGCGCACGTCCGCTCCGGACCAACTTGTCGTTGGCACGCAGGGGAGCGCACTCACGACCACCATCATCGATGTTGCGGGGACCCAAGCCGAGGTGACGGCACCGACGATCACCCCCACCAATACGGGGACGAGCACGACGTCGTCCAGTCCACCGCCCACCGTCCGAGTTCTCGGACCGCCACCGACGGCGTCGGGGTCGGTTCGCATCTTCTTCCGCCTGCCATGAGTCGCACGGCCCTGACTCTCGGCATTCTGCTGGCGCTCGGCGCGCCGCACGCCGCGGCGCAATTTCCCGTTCGTGTGTCGGTTTCGGCGTCGGCGGAGGGATACTCGTTCGATCAGGGTGTGGTGTTTTCCAAAGTCGAGGAATACGCGTTTCCGGTCGGCATCGCCATACCGCTGGGGCGCGTAGGTGAGCTTACGATCTCCACCGGGTACGGCTACGTGCGACTGTGGAGCCGCGACCAGAGCCAACTGGCGCATCAGGAGATCTCAGGCGCACTCGACACGCAGGCGCGTCTGTCCTGGAACGTGATTCCCGGGCGGCTCGTGGCGTTTGCGACGACCACGGTTCCGACTGGGGTCAAGACGGTGGAAGAGCAGGAGCTCGCGGTGCTTGGGGTGCTCTCCAGTGACATCATCGGCTTTCAGGCGCCGAGCCTGGGAAGCGGTGGGAGCGCGGGCGGGGGATTCGGCGGGGCCGTGCCGATAGGCTCTTCGTGGTCCATCGGTGTAGGCGGGACCGTACGCAAGCCGTTCAACTACGTGCCTATTGTGGGTGATGGGCGAACGCTCAAGCCGGGACTCGACCTTCGCGTCCGAGCCGGTGTGGAGGGTCCACTGGCTCGGCGAACCTACCTGCGTGTGGCTGGCATCTTCGCTCATCAGAGTAACGACGCGTTTGGCGATTCCACGAGCGGCATCGGCAATCGCGTGATCGGCTACCTCTCGTTAAATCAGGGGATCGGCAACGGCTCACTCACGCTCTACGCGTTCGACGTGTTCAGAGCAGACGCGCAACTCGAGCAGACGTCGATCGGAACAGCGGTCTTGCCTCGCGGCAACCTCTTTGCCGCGGGCTTGCACTATGAATTCCGTGTGACCAGCCGGCTCCAAGTGGCCCCGCGGGTCGAGTACCGGTGGTCGGCGCAGGACGATGGTGCCCCGTCCGGCCTCGACATCAACGGCGAGGCGTTTCGCTACGGTGGCGACGTCCGGTTGCAGCTTATGCGCGGACTCGTAGCTGTGCTTCAGGGCAGCGGCACCACGGGATTCCTCGTGCAAGGCCCCGAGCGCGTTCACTTCAGGGGCCCGAGAGGAACCTTGTTTCTCGAATGGAGTCCGTGACGGCGACGGGTCGGGATCTCGGAAGCCACCGGCGGCCTCGATCGGCTCTGAAGCGCGCGCTCGTCGGTATCGTCGTCTTCGGTGCCGTTGCACTGAGTTGCACCGATCGGACCGGCCCACCGATTCCGCTCGCCGGCCACCTGGCCATTTCCCCGACGTTTGCGAGCACTGCCGCCGGCATCGTGCCACTCGCCGCAGGCCGGTTCACCATTCGGCGGATCCCGAGTGGTGAAGTCGTCCGCGATACGGTCGTGACATTTGGCGCGGGCACCGATTCGGTGGACTTGACGCTCACCGTTCCGGTGCTCGACCCGACCGAGATGTTCGAGGTGCTGATCGCCCTGGTCACGCCCGCCGGCGATACCGCGTTCCGCGCGGGCCCCGTGCCCGTGAAACCGGCAACCTCAGGCCCGCCACCGATGGTTCCGGTGACGTTCCGCTATACCGGTATCGGGGCGAATGCCGCTGGCGTGGCGATCCTCACCAATGGCGCGACCGTCATGTCCGGCGAATCGACGCTGCTCGTCGCGCAGGCGCTCGACAGTGCGGGTGCACCGATTCCCGGCACGCCGATCGAATGGGTCTGCTTGGATACGGCGACGGCGCAAGTCGCTCGACCCGACTCCGGACGCGTGATCGGCAGGTCTCAGCGCGGGAATGCGCGCGTCATGGCGCGCCTGCTCACGGGCCAGACGGACACGACGTCGGTGTTGGTGCTGCTCCCGCCAGCGAGCCTCGTCGCTGAAGCGGGATCCGGCCAAGCCGCTCCGGCGGGCACGCTCCTCCCCGATCCCCTGGTTGCACGGGCCGTGGCGAGTGACGGCGTCGGCGTGGCCGACGAATGGATCCGGTTCGTGGTGGCGACAGGTGGTGGATCGCTGTCCGCGGACTCCGTTCTGACCGACGCGGCTGGCCGAGCGGCAGTCTCGTGGACCCTTGGGAACGTTGTCGGATCGCAGATCGTACAGGCATCGAACGCTCGACTCTCTGGAGTCACCGCGAGCTTCACGGCCACGGCGCAGGCGACGGGTGTCGGCGGGATTGCGATCGTGAGCGGCGACGGGCAAAGCGCGCAGGTTGGGACGGCGGTTGCTGACCCACCCACGGTGCGCGTGACCGATGCGCAGGGCAATCCCGTCCCCGGTGTAGACGTCACGTTTGGCGTGGCATCCGGTGGCGGCAGTGTCACCGGCCAGGCAGCCGTGACCGACGGTGCCGGCCTCGCCACCGTGGGATCGTGGGTGCTTGGGCCAGCCGTCGGCATCAATACCCTCACGGCGACCGCCGATACCCTGACGCCAGTGATGTTCACCGCCACGGCCACGGGACCGGGCGGGGCCGTGAGCATGACGGTGAGCGCTGGTGACAACCAGACCGCGCTTGCCGGGACGTCGGTAGCTGTCGCGCCGGCCGTGATCGTGCGCGATGCTGCGAGCAACCCCGTGGCAGGCGTTACCGTCAACTTTGCCGTCACCGCTGGAGGCGGCAGCATCACCGGTGCCGCCGCGCTCACGGATGCGGGCGGCATTGCGCGCGTCGGGTCGTGGACGATCGGCCTTGGCGCGAACTCGCTCACCGCGACCCTTAGCGGCCTCCCGCCCGTCGCGTTCACGGCCACGGGGACGGTTGGGCCGGCCGACACCGTGCTCGTGATCTCTGGGTCGGGGCAGTCCGCCGATGCGGGAACTGCGCTTCCGCAGCCGTTGGTGGTCGAGGTACGGGACTCCGCGGGTAATGGCGTGGTGGGTGTGGACGTGACGTGGTCCACGCTCACCGGCTCCCTCGCGCCGTCCACCAGCACGACGAACTCCGCTGGCCGCGCGCAGTCGAATTGGACGCTTGGCACGAACAGTCAGACGCAAACGGCCACTGCCTCCGTGCCGGGCCTCACCCCAGCCGTCTTCACCGCCACGGCGGTGTTCCCGAATCCCACCATCCTGCTGGAGCTGATCGGAGCGAACCGTATCCGCCTGGGTGATTCGGCGTTCACGAGCGTGACGCTCACGGCGCCCGCCCCGACGGGCGGCGCCTTTGTGAGCGTCACCTCCGACAATCCCGCCGTCGTCGCTGTCGACACGGCCGGTGGAGGGGGCGTTCTCATTCCCGTCGGTGAAACGGTCGGCCAGGTCAAGCTCTTTGGGATCGGCGCCGGCACGGGCGTGGTCCGCGCAAACGCCAGCGGCTACAGCGAGGGCACGCTCTCGGTGCTCGTCTCGGTGCAGGTGCTCAGCATGCCGAGCACATTGAACGTGCCGTACGGCGGTCAGGCGTCGCTCCCGATTCAGATCTCGGCACCCGCGCCCACGGGCGGAACGACCG
>JAOTWK010000313.1 GCA_029862935.1 Gemmatimonadota bacterium
TTGGTGGGCGCCGTTGCTGGTCGCGCACGCGTCGTGGGTGACGGCCGGCGCGCCGGCTGTGTGGAAGTGCTCCGCGTGGGCGTGCGACGCTCCAACTTGGGTCGCGGGGGGTGCTGATCGCGATCGGGTTGCGAGACCACGGGACGTCGACGGGATTCGTTGTCGTCATTGCCTCCCAAGAACCGACGAATGAGACCGCCGAACCCCTTGTTGGAGTCCTCGCGCCGCGTGACGCTGCGTGTCGGTGCAGGCACCGACCCGACACCTCCCACGTCACGGCCGCGCACGCCGGCGTCGGGAGCCCGCGCTTGGGTCGGGTGGGCGCCGGGCCGCGCAACGCGGGTCACGAACGGGTCGCTCCCCGTTCTCGTCTTGAACACGTAGCGCGGCTGGATGTAGACCGACGGATACACCACCCGTGTCACCGGATAGACACCGCGGGGGTAGCGATGAATGTCGTTGTAGATCACGATGCGAAATGTGCCGCACCAGTCGCGATACGGGTCCCACCGAGGGTACGTCACGTACGCATGACAGTCATAGCAGAGGAATCGCGGGTACTCAAACTGTCGCTCCACGAAATACGGCGCGACGTCAAATGCCCACGGCACATCATCACTGGGGAGCATGCGCTCGACCACCTCGACCAGCGCGACATAGGGATCGCCGGTAATCCGGCCAGCGTTGGCCACGGTACGGTATTCCCAGTGGTCGTTGCGGACGTAGGCAGCGTAATCGAATTGTGCTGCACTGACGACCGCGAACACGTAGCCAACACCAGGATAGTCGTCCACGACGAACGCGTGGCTCCCGCGCTCCGAGCTGCGATTGGGTACGCGGTACCGGCGCCCGGCAGCGACGAAATTGTCTTGCCACGGATCGCGCGGGAAGAGCACACGCAAACGTCCGTCGGTATCGACGCGAAACACGGTGACGAAGCCGTCGAGCGCGGATTCAAAGGAGACGGATACCCGGTCGTAACGTTGGAAGAAATCGCGCTCGGTGATGGTGAGAGCGATCTGTGCGGACGACGACTGCCACCCCGCCTGCGCCAGAACTGGCGCGAGACTCGGCACCATGAGCGTGGCCATCGTTGTCAGCATCGTCCAGCGCATTGTCGCCCCTCGGTTGCTCGCACAATTCCCGATGTCATGAGAAGCATACGCCATGCCAATGGCGCGATTACGCACAAGTCATTATACGGCAACGCTTTATGCCGACACCGCCGAGCGTCTGATCAGACCAGTTCGTCCACTTTGGTGGACGTCCGGGGTCCCGTTTGACGCCGTTGCTGTCGGGTGGGTACGATGTGGACCATCGAGGAGACTCGCAGTGTCGCTGAATCGAATCGATCTCTTGGATCCGTACGATGTAGCGCAGCTCGGAGGGATCGAGCTCGTGGCCCGTGGGGTGGTGGAGGGCTTTCTCGCAGGCCTCCACCACTCCCCGTTTCACGGCTTTTCCGTGGAGTTCGCTGAGCACCGGCCATACCAGCCAGGGGACGAGTTGCGCTACCTCGACTGGAAGATGCTGGCCCGATCCGATCGGCTGTTCGTCAAACAGTACGAAGAAGAGACCAATCTGCGTGCGATGATGGTGTTGGACGTGAGTCGGTCGATGGACTGGGTGGGCCGTGACCGTCGACTCACCAAGCTCGACTATGCCAAGCGGCTCGTAGCCGCGCTCGCGCTCGTGTTCCTGCGCCAGCGGGACGCAACGGGTCTCATTGGCTTCGACGAGGAAGTGCGGGCGGTGGTCCGGGCTCGTGCCAAATACCGTCACTGGTGGCATCTGCTCGAGGCGCTGTACGCCCTCGAGGCCGGACGAGGTACCAGTGCGGAACCGGCCCTCCGCAAGGTGACTGACCTGCTCGTGCGTCGTGGGTTGGTGGTGTTCGTGTCCGACCTCCTGCTCGACGAGGCAGTCGCCCTGCGTGCGCTCCAGTTCTTGCGGCATCGGGGACATCAGGTGACGGTGTTTCATATCATGGATCCGGCAGAGCTTTCCCTCGAGGGCCCGCCCGAGGCTCGCTTCCAGGATCCTGAGACGGACATCGGCGTCGTCGCGCGGCCGCGGGAGCTTCGCGGCGTGTACGAGGACACGGTGCGTCGGACCGTTGCTCGTTGGCAGCACGCGTGCCGCGCCGGAGGGATCGACTACCATCACGTGTTGACGGACACGCCGTTCGGGCACGTGTTGCGCCGCGCAGCCGCGCGGCGATCGCGGCTCGGGTGATTGGGTTTCTTCAGCCAATCGTGCTCCTGGGATTGGCGCTCGCGTCGATCCCTCCGCTCCTCCACCTATTGGGGCGACGGCGTCCGCCGATCGTAGTCTTTCCAGCCATTCAGTATCTCACGAAGACGGAGCGAGAACACAGTCGCCGGCTGAAGCTGCGTAACCTGTTGCTGATGCTCCTCCGTATGGCCGTGATCGTCTTCGTGGTGCTGGCGGCCGCACGACCGGTGCTTCGTGTCCACGGCGGGCGTGATCACCCGCCGACCGCGCTCGTAGTCATCTTGGACAACTCGTTGTCATCGGGGGCCGTCGTGGAGGGAGAGCGGGTCCTCGAACGTCTCCGCGCAGGTGCACGACGCGTCGTCCGTATGACCACCGGCGACGACGAGCTTTGGCTCCTGCTGGCCGACGGTGTGCTGCAGCGAGTCACGCCATCCGCTGCTGCGGCGCTGGTCGACTCGCTTTCGCCGTGGCCGGTGCGACTGGATATCACAGATGCCGTGCGCACTGCAACTCAGGCCCTTGAGCAGTCGAAGCTCGCGGCACGGGAGATCGTCGTGTTGAGCGATCTGCAGGCGACCGCACTTTCCTCGGGTGGCGCGACGTCGGTTGCGGTGCTCGTGCTCGACCCGCCCGACGTTCCTGACAACGTCGGTATCGACTCTGCTGTGGCGACTCCACCACTGTGGTCGCCTGACGGTCTCGTCATCGTGTCGGTGGGCGGGGTCGCGGACCGGCAGGCGGCATTGCGGTTCACGGTTGACGGCACCGAGCGAGCCCGTGCTGTGGCCCGTGCTGGGGACCATGTGCCGATGGCGGCCGAGGTGCCGCAGCCCGGGTGGTACATCGCGACCGTTGATCTCGATGCCGACGAGTTGCGCGCCGATGATCGCCGGTGGCTCGCAGTGAGAGCCGCCGCCCCGCCCTCGGTGCAGGTCGGTCGCGGTGCAGGTCGCTTCGTGCAGGAAGCAGTGGAGGTGCTAGGCCGGGCGACCTCCGCGGGTGGCGCGACCGTCTCAATCGATGACCGACTGGGCAACGGGACGATGGTGCTGGTGCCCCCCGCCGATCCGGCGCTCGTTGGGGCGACGAATCGCGCGCTCGCGGCGCGCGGTGTGCGGCTCAGCTTCGCTGAGTTGTTGGATGGGGAGTGGGGGTTGGCCGGTGATGTTGGTCCGATTGGCGACATCTCCGTGTATCGCCGCT
Organism: Gemmatimonadota bacterium; assembly: GCA_029862935.1. The sequence continues at coordinate 3,442 of JAOTWK010000313.1, forward strand.
ACCGACTGCAAGGCCAGGGAGTGGTGCTCGCGACGGCGGGAGGCGAGCCATGGCTCATGCGGGATGGCGATGTGGTGGTGCTTGCCAGCCGGCTCGACGAATCGTGGACGGCGCTGCCGGTGAGTGCGGCATTCGTGCCGTTCGTGGATTTCTTGGTTACCCGCGTCGCGGCGATGCCGACCTGGACGGTGCGGGCCACGCCGGGGTCGACAGTGTCTTTGCCGCAGATGGCCACAGCCATGGCGGGTCCCGCAGGGCTCGCGGCGTTACCCGGAGATCGGCGCGTGACGGTTCCCCGCACCTTGGGAGTGCGATTCCTGCTGGGCCCCAGCGGAGACACGGTGGGCGCGCTGGAGATCAATCACGACTCCCGTGAGACGCGACTTGTCCCGGCAACGGCAGCGGAGATCCGCGGATCGCTCGGGGCCGATGCCCGCACGGTGCGGGCTGCACGGTTGGAGCGAGACGTGTTTAGCGGGTTTCGCCGTGCCGAATTGACCGGAATCCTGCTGATCGCGGCGCTGGTGGCAGCGGTGGCGGAGCTTGCGGTCGCGACCCTCGGTGGGGCAGTGCGTCCCGAGTAATGCTGCTCCACCTCGTTGACCACTTCCGCGCCCTCCCGGCGTTCAGGGCGCTGAGTGCGCAGCTTCCTGCGCGCACGATGCGAGCGGGTGTTGGAGGACTGCATGGTTCGAGCGGCGCACTCCTCGTTGCGGCACTGGCGCACGACCATCCTCAGCGGGTCATCGCCGTCGTGGCGAGTTCGCCATCCGACGCGGAGGCGTGGCTCTCAGATCTCGTCGCGCTGAGAGGAGAAGGTGCTGTGCTCTATCCCCAGCGGGAAGCACTGGGGGAGGAGGAGCCGCATCTCGAGATCGCCGGCGAGCGCGTCGAGACCATCGACGCCTTGGCGTCGGGGACGGTGCGAATCGTCGTGACCACCCTGCGCGCGACGACCGAGCTGAGCCGCATGTCGGCAGCCACCGGACACCGGCTGGACGTGAGTCTCGCGGAACCACTCGCGTGGGAGGCTGTCGTGACGCGCCTCGAACGGATGGGGTACGAGCGCTGCCCGTCGGTGCGTGACGTCGCGCAGTTCGCCGTGCGCGGTGGGATCGTCGACGTCTACGGATTCGGGATGGCGGAGCCGGTTCGATTCGAGTGGTGGGGCGACGAGTTGATCTCGCTTCGGTCGTTCGACCTCGATTCACAGCGTTCCCATCGGGAGATCGACGCGGTGACGATCCTCCCGGTCGCGCCACTGGACGAGCAGCTGGAACGTGAGGACTCCCT
>JAOTWK010000314.1 GCA_029862935.1 Gemmatimonadota bacterium
GACCCACCGATCAAGAGCGCATGCACCTCACCACCCAGTCCGTCAGCCAACGCGCGCGCCGCCGTCAGCACTTCATGCGACACACGCTTGAGTTTGCCGCCACGCTGCTCGAGTACCGCCAGAACGTTTGCCATCAGAGCACCTTCGCTTCGTTGCGCAGCGCTTCGATCAGAGCGGGCACCGCATCCGGCCCCTCGCCCACGATCTTCCCCGCCTGCCGGTCTGGTGGATACGCCAGCCCCTGCACCTCGATCCCTCCGCCGTCGAGCGAGATGTCCTTCACGTCGAGCGGCTTCTTCTTAGCCATCATGATACCGCGGAGCGCGGGATAGCGTGGCTCGTTGAGACCCTTGTCCGCCGTCAAGACGGCCGGCAACGAGAACGCGACCACTTCGACCCCGCCCTCGATTTCGCGCTCGGCCTTGCCCTTGCCGTCGGTGATCTCGAGTGCCGCGATGGCACTCACACACGGCAGCTCCAACAACTCGGCCACCATGACACCGACCCCGTGGCTGTAATCGTCGATCGCGACCTTGCCGAACAGGATCACGTCGTACGCACCGCCTTTGAGCTCGGCGGCAAGCGCCTGCGCCACCGGCAAGGGATCTAGCCCCACGGCGTCGGTCTTCAACAGCACACCCTTGTCGGCGCCCATGGCGAGTGCCGTGCGGATCGTCTCCTGCGTTGCGTCACCGCCCACCGAGACCACGACCACCTCACCGCTCCCAGCAGCCTCTTTGAGCTTGAGCGCTTCTTCCACAGCGAATTCGTCGTACGGATTGATCACGAACTTGATGCCGGCGGCGTCGATCCCCTTGCCGTCGCCACCGATCTTGATGCGGGCCTCGGAATCCGGCACCCGCTTCACACACACAGCTATTTTCACGGTAACCCCTTGTTGTTCCCTAGGTTACAACCACCACCCGCGGCCAGATTTCGGGTGCTCGGAAGCTACTTCGGCTCCCAGACGCCCGCAACGTCACAACCAGTGCTTCCTGCGGAAGTAGAGCAGCATGACGAGCCCCACGGCGAGCATGATGGCCCACACATACCAGTAGCCGTACGCCCAGTGCAGCTCGGGAATGTTGTCGAAGTTCATGCCGTAAACACCCGCGACGAACGTAAGCGGAATGAAGATCGAGGCCATCACCGTGAGGGTCTTCATCACCTCATTCATGCGGTTGCTGACGTTGGAGAGGTAGATGTCGAGCATGCCACCGATCATCTCACGATATGTCTCGACGATGTCTACCACGCGCACCGCGTGATCGTAGACGTCGCGCAGGAACGGCATGGTGGTCTTCTTGATGAGTTGGGAATCTCCTCTGAGCAGCACATTCAGCACGTCTCTGAGCGGCCACACCGCACGCCGCATCTGAATCATTGCCCGCTTCATGCCCTGGATTTCTGCAAGTGTGTCTCGGCTTGGCTCCTCTATCAACTCGGCCTCGAGATCTTCAGCCTGATCGCCCAGCTGCTCGAGTACCGTGAAATAGTTGTCCACGACGATGTCAATCAGCGCGTAGGCCAAATAGTCGGCGCCAAGCTTCCGAACCCGCCCGCGCGATGTTCGGAGTCGCTCGCGTATCGGGTCAAATACGTCCCCGCCCTGCTCCTGAAACGTGACGACGAACGTCGGGCCCAGCAGAATGCTCAGTTGCTCGCTTTCCACCGTGACCTGCGATTCGTCCTCACCATCCTCGCGGCGTACCGACAGCATACGGAGCACCGTATAGAGCCGATCGCCAAAATCCTCCACCTTGGGCCGCTGGTCGGTGTGCACCACGTCTTCCAGGGCCAGTGCGTGTAACCCGTAGTACTCGCCGAGCCGCTCGACAATACTCACATCGTGCACCCCATCGACATTGATCCAGGTGACGCTCGGGGTGTCACGATATTGAAAGCACTCCTCGACAGATGCCACGACACGTTCGTCGAACGTCGTAGCGGTGTAATCGATGACTGTGATCTCTACGGGGCCCGTATGTTCATCCCCGATGTGCACGAGCGTGCCAGGGGGATGGCCGGTCTTGCGCGACCGTCGATGAAACAACTGCTGCATGATGTCTCCTAGGAAAGCGTTTCAACGACGTGATGCTACGCTTCGTCGTTGAAGTTCACCTTGTTGTGCGTGCCGTCGCAGAACGGTTTGTTGGTCGATGCCCCACAGCGGCATAGAACGAAGTTCTCTTTCACTTCGATCGCGTTCCCTTCGTGATCAGTCACCTTGCAGACGCCGGTCACGAGATAGGGACCGTTCTTGCGGATCTTGATCGTCGTATCCATCGGACGATGCTCCTCTCGTGCTATGTGAGTGACTTGCCCAGCGGAGGGCCTTCGTGCACGGCCCCGCACTCAGGAGTCTAACGCGTCCTGACCCGCGCGAGCAATCACGTTTTGCTCAGGACTCGCAGCATCCGTTCGAGCGAGAGGGCATTCAGCACGTCGTGCTTCGTGAGCCATGCTCGTCGTGCCTGCTCAACCCCGTAGTGCATGAGGTCCAGATCGGAAATCCGATGCGCGTCGGTGCCGATCGAGATCAAGAGCCCCAGCTCTTTCGCCCGCATCACGTGGGTATCCTTGAGATCGAGCCGGTTGGGATGAGCGTTCAACTCGACAACCACGCTGTGCTCCACCGCGCAAGCCAGCACCGCCTCCAAATCGAACTGCATCGCGTCCCGCTGGTTGAGCTGGCGACCGGTGGGGTGCGCCAGGATGTTCACCGCGGGGTGTTCCACGGCCTTGATGATCCGCGCCGTTTGCTCCACAGAGGGGAGGTCGAGCAGGGAGTGGACCGACACGAGCACGACATCCAGCTCGTCGAGCATCTCATCTTCTAAGTCGAGCGAGCCGTCGCGCAGAATATCGACTTCCATTCCGCGCAGCAGACGGATGTCGGAATGGCGTGCCGTAACCTCTGCTACTTCATCCCACTGGGCACGCAGCTTCTTGGCATCCAGCCCGCCGGTCATCGCCAGCGCCTTGCTGTGGTCGGTGATGGCGAAATACTCGTACCCGCGCGCGACACAGGCCTCCAGCATCTCCTCGATGGTATTCTTGCCGTCGGACCAGGTCGAGTGCATCTGCAGGTCCCCACGGATGTCGCTTTCCGTGATCAGTTCCGGCAGGGCACCGCGCTCCGCCGCATCGATCTCACCCCGGTCTTCGCGTAACTCGGGTGGGATCCACGGGAGCTCCAGCGCTTCGTAGACGTCCCGCTCTTCCCAACCAGCGACGTACTCCCCCGCGTAGGGGTCACCGCTGTCTTCTTCGTTCTCACCCACCAAGAACACGCCGTACTCAGACACCCTGAGCCCCCGGGCCACCGCGCGTTTGCGAAACCGCACGTTGTGCTCCTTGGAGCCGGTAAAGTATTGGAGCGCGGCGCCGTAGCTCTCAGGGGGCAGGATTCTGAGGTCTACCTGCATCCCAGCACGGAGCACGACGGTGCCCTTGGTGTCGCCAGCCAGCTCCACTTTCTGCACATCGGGGTATTCGACGAACCGTTGCATCACGCGCCCAGGCTCAGTGGCGATTGCCAGGAGATCGATGTCGCCCACCGTCTCGCGGCGACGGCGATAGCTGCCCGCAACTTCCAGCCGTTGGACAGCCTCGTCTTGCTCGAGATACTCGATCAGCGGTTCCACGTATTGGTCGGCGTCAGACAGCTTAAACCGCCCGACGATGCGGCGGCGGCGCTCGATCGCACTCAAGATCTTCTGTTCCGTCTTCGACCCGAAGCCCGCCAGGTCCGCGACCCGTCCCTCCTTGGCCGCCTGCTCCAGCTCATCGACCGTTGTGACGCCCAGCGCCTGCCACAGTTTCTTCACCCGCTTGGGCCCAACACCCGGCAACCGCGTCAACTCGAGCAACGAATACGGGATCTCACGCTTGAGGTCCTCGAACATGCCGAGCCTATTCGTCTGGACAAGCTCCGTGATGTAGCGCGCCATGTCCTTGCCGATGCCCTGAAGCTCGGTCAGGTCTTCACCGCCCTCAACGAGCTTGCGGAGCGGCGTCGAGTGCTCTTCGACGGTCCGCGCGGCGTTTTCGTACGCGCGGATGCGAAACGGGTTGGCCCCCTGAATCTGGAGCAGGATGGCGACGTCATCGAGCACGTGGGCGATATCGACGTTTTCCACTAGACCGTCACACCCTTGGAGCGGAGCAACCCGAGAAACTCCTCTTCGGTGAGCGTTGTGACACCGAGCTTCAGCGCCTTGTCGTACTTGGAGCCCGGATCCGTTCCGTAGACCACATAGTCGGTCTCCTTGCTCACCGATGACGTGGCCCGGGCCCCCAACGATTCGACCAACTCCTGAGCCTCACGTCGCGACAACTGCTCGAGCCCACCCGTGAACACGATCTTGAGCCCGGCAAGGTGGTGCGCCGGCCGGCCCGCTGTTTGGTTCAGCTTCACCTTGGTCACCAAGCGGTCGACGACCGTGCTGATACGCTTGTCGCGGAAGAACCCGGCGATGTGTTCCGCCATCTTGGGACCCACACCCGGCACCTTCTCGAGCTCGTCCGTGGACGCAGCGCGCAGCGCGTCAAACGATCCGAAATGGCGCGCTAAGTCTTTGGCCACCGCACCCCCGACTTCCGGGATGCCGAGCCCCAAGAGGAACCGCGGCAACTCGACGTCCGCTGCCTGCGCAATGCTGTCGATAAGTGCATTCGCCGATTTTGCGGCGAAGCCCTCGATTTG
>JAOTWK010000315.1 GCA_029862935.1 Gemmatimonadota bacterium
GAGACCAGCGGCCTGAGCAGCGTCGATGTATGGTCGCGTGAGAATCCCCTTCAGCTCGGCCCGCGCGAGGCGGGCTACGGTCATCCATCCCGTGAGCCCGAGAACGACCACCACGAGCGTGAGGCTCGGTTCCCAGAGGGCGACCAACGCGAGGAGCAGCACGATGCGCGGTATGGCGAGCGCCGTGTCCGTGACGGCCATGAGAAGTCGATCAACAACTCCACCAAGCACGGCCGCGGCGATCCCGATCACCGTTCCGAGCGCGAGAGCGACGCCGACGGAGAGAACCCCGACCGTGAGCGAGATCCTGGCGCCGTACACCAGGCGCGACAGCACGTCGCGACCTAGCGCGTCGGTCCCCAGCCAGTGCAGTGTGCCGTCGGGCCCGACCGTCAGCGGAGCGATGAAGCGGGTGATGAGAACGTCGCCCTGGGCGACGGGATCGGCGGGTGCAACGAGTGGCGCCAGCACGGCCATCCCGCCGATCAGTGCCAAGACCACCATCCCGAGCACGAACCGGACGTCGGAGACGAGGAGTCTGATCATGGCGGTGATCGCTCCCGCATCCTGGGATCGACAACGCCGTAGAGAAGGTCGGCAAGGAGATTCCCCGCCACCACGAGGACGGCGAAGATCGTCGTGGTCGCCATGACGACAGGATAGTCACGTGCGCCGACGGCATCGACCATCACACGCCCGACGCCTGGCCACGCAAAGATGACCTCGACGAATACGGTTCCGGAGAACAGTGCAGGGAGGGAGAGACCCAACAGGGTCACCACGGGCAGGAGCGCATTGCGCAAGAGATGTCGCGTATGAATCGTGTGCGGGGGCAACCCCTTTGCTCGCGCGGTCCGCAGGAACGTGCTGGATTGGACGTCAATGACGGAGCCCCGCACGAACCGCGCGGTGCCCGCGGCGCCGATCATCGTGAGGGTCACGAGCGGCAGGGTGAGGTGGCGTGCCCGATCGACCATGCGGCTCCACGGGGAGAGGAAATCGGCGTCCAGACCTGCAACACCCATCGCGGGGAACTGCAGCCAAGCGGGCCACCCAAACCGTGCCGCTCCGTACGCGAAGACGAGGACCAACATGATCGCCAGCCAATACGCAGGCATCCCGTAAACCAGGAGACTCAGCACGGTGATTCCCGTGTCGAGGCTCGATCGGCGCCTGAGAGCCTGCAACGTGCCGATCGCGACGCCGAGCACGTACGTTAGAAGCAACGACGCTGCGGAGAGGAGAAGGGTGTGTGGCAGAGCCCCGCCGATCACGGTGGTGACGGAGCGTTGCTGAGACAGACTCGTGCCCCACTCACCCCGCACGAAGTTGCCGAGCCACGTGACGTAGCGGACCACGAGCGGCCGATCCAGTCCCAGAACCCGGCGGGCCCCCTCGAGCTCCGCTGACCCGGCACCCGGCCCGACCCAGAGAGTTGCGGGATCACCAGGCGCCAGACTAATGAGGAAGAACGTGAACGTGGTGACGAGCAACACGACACCAGCGCCGACGGCAACACGGAGGCCCAAGCGACGCAGCATGCGCTACACTCGCTGGCTGGTCATGGGGACGTCAACCCTGGTGGGGTCGCTTGCCTGCAGCAGTCCGCAGACCGCCGGGCGCGCTGCGACCGTGTTTTACGCCTCCGGCGCGGATCTCCAGAGCATCAACCCGTTGTTCACCATCCATCCGCTTGCCAAGGCCGTGCAGAAGCACGTGCTGTTCGTCACCTTGGCCACCTACGACTCGACACTCCAACCCGTTCCACGTCTCGCATCCTGGGAGTGGGACGCCGACCGCACGGGACTGACGTTCGCAGTGCGGCGCGATGTATGGTGGCACGACGGCGCACCAACGACCGCCCTCGATGTTGCCTGGACGCTCGAAATGGCACGACATCCAGATGTGGCGTATCCTCGGGCTCGCGACCTGTCTTTCATCGAAGATGTCTCTCTCGTGGATTCGTTTACGGTGGTGCTGCGGTTTCGGCGTCCGCAGGCGACATTTCCGGATGTGCTCACCGACCTCGCTATCCTCCCTGCGCATTCATGGGGCACTACGCAGCCGGCCCGGATGCGGGAATCCCCGTTCAACGCGTCTCCCGTGGGAAACGGGCCGTTTGCATTTGTCGAGCACCGGCCGAATCAGCGGTGGGTCTTTCAACGGGCGGAACGCTTCCCAGCGGCACTGGGTCGCCCGCACATCGAACGGTTGGTCATTGCGGTCGTCGACGAGTCGGCGACCAAACTCGCCGCGCTCACATCGGGTGAGCTCGACTTTGCAGGGATCAGTCCGGCCCACGCGGAGTTCGTGAGGGAGGACGATCGCCTTCGCGTCGTTGACTATCCCGTCCTCTTCGTCTACGCGCTCATGTGGAACATGCGGCGGGCACCGTTTGACGACGCGAGGGTACGACGAGCGCTCACCATGGCGCTTGACCGACAAGCGATCGTGGATGCCGCACTGTATGGGTTTGGAACGGTAGCAGACGGTCCCGTTCCCCCGGCGCACCTGTGGCACACTCCAGTAATGCCGGTCCCTCATGACCTCGAAGCGGCTCGTGCACTGTTGGAAGAGGCCGGGTGGCAGGAAGGCGCCGATGGCATTCGCAAACGCGATGGCCAGCGCTTCCAGTTTGCACTCACGACGGTGGGGAGCGGTGACAACGCGCTCGAGCAGATGATCCAGGCGCAGCTACGGCGCGTCGGCGTCAGCGTCACGATCCGACAGTTGGAGCTGACCACGTTCTTGGCCGCCGCCCAGGGGGACGCTCGGGCGTTCGAGGCACTGGTGATCGGCATCCCAGGCGACTTGTCGCTCGGATACGTGGCGGCGCTGTTCGGAGGAGACGGGTCGGGCCCACTGGCCTACGCCGGTTATGCATCGGTCGAGTTCGATAGCGCCGTCGCGCGGGCTCGCGCAGCGGAGACCGAGAGCGACGTACGCGCGGGGTGGCGAGAGGCCCAACGCGTGCTCGCGCGCGACCATCCCACCACCTGGCTGTATCACGCCCGCGGGCTCCAGGGCGCGAATCGGCGAGTGCTGGCGGCCCCTCCGGATTTGCGCGGGGAGTTCGCTGACGTCAGCGAGTGGCGGATCGACGAGGGACGGCCGTGACGGTGTACGCGCGTGCGCCGATGCGGATCGACTTCGCTGGCGGCTGGACAGACGTACCAGCCTTCGCCGAACGGGAACGCGGGGTCGTCGTGAACGCGGCTATCACGCTGTTCGTCCACGTCGAATGCCTCATGGGAACCGGGCGGATTCGACTGCACGCCGAAGACCTCGGCGAACATGTGAGTCTGCCGTCGTCGGGAATGATCGCATATGACGGGACGCTTGACCTGCACAAGGCGGCGCTCAACATGCTGCCGGTGACAGGCGGCATCGAGGTGCTATCGCGGTCGGACGCGCCCAATGGATCTGGCCTCGGTGCGTCGGGGGCGCTGGATGTCGCGCTCTTGGCAGGGCTGGCGCGATGCCGCGCCGACGCATACGCACCGCAAGAACTCGCCGAGCTGGGCTTCGAGCTGGAGGCGCGAGAGCTAGCGCTGCTCGGCGGCAAGCAGGATCAGCTTGCAGCCGCGCTCGGGGGGTTCCACGAGTTCGGGTTCAGCGGGGATGAAGTAGAGGTCCGTCGGTTGGACGTTTCGTCGGAGGCGGCGACCGAGTTGGCCGACCACATCGTAGTGGCGTACTCGGGACACTCCCATTTTTCATCCCTGACGCACGCGCGCGTCTGGGAAGCGTTTGCCTCTGGGAAGTCGGGCGTGACCGATGCACTACGCTCGATCCGCGACTTGGGAGCGGCGGCGGCACCGGCCGTCGAAGCGTGCGACTGGCAAGGGCTAGCGAAGATCGTTGCCGAGAACTGGCGGTGCCAGCAGCAATTGGACACCACGATTTCCACTGAGCCGCTGCGAGCGATCGAAACGGCGGCGTCCGCAGCCGGCGCGTGGGGCCTCAAGGCGACGGGAGCGGGAGCCGGTGGTTGCGTCATGATTCTGGGGCCTCCTGCCGTGCGCAGCGCCGTTGCGGATGCGGTGGCGCGGGCGGGCGCCACCGTCCTCAATGTGACATTCTCGTTCCACGGCGTGGCCGTCGACGAAGGCCCGGATGCTTTTCGCGACGCCTGAAGAGCTCGCGGCCCGTCGGGAGCAGCTGAGAGCGTCATCGGACCTTTCGGCTTTGGAGGGGCGGCTGAGGCGTCTGCTCCTGCCATGGATACGTCGTCCGTTGTTCGTGCCCTCCGACAAGGCGTTGCTGTCGCGCGACGGGGGGGTGTGCGCGGACGACGGCGCGAGGCTCGTGTTCGATCCGCTCGAGCCCCACGCCCATCGCTGTCCCGTCTGTGACCGGGTGTTTGAAGGAGAACGTCACTATCGCGCGTGGGTCTGGCGCTATCACCTGTGGCTCTCGGAGCGAGCGATCCACCTGTCCCTCCTCGGACAACTCAGCGGTGATCCCGAAGCGACCGACAAAGCCGCGGCGATTCTGCGAGCCTACGCAGCGGTGTATCCGACCGTTCCGAACCGTGACAACGTGCTGGGTCCGACTCGCTTGTTCTTCTCGACCTACCTCGAGTCCATCTGGTTGACGCAACTGGTGATTGCAGCGTCGCTGCTCGACCGCGCGGCATTGGCTGACTGCAAAGGCGCGGTCGATGCCATGGTGCAGGAGTCGTCCGGACTGATTGCCTCCTTC
>JAOTWK010000316.1 GCA_029862935.1 Gemmatimonadota bacterium
AGCAGCTTCAACACCACGACGAGTGCCGCGGTCGTGACCAATGTCAGCAGCGCGCCGATGAGGATGCTCTTCAGGGTCGCTCCGCCCTCCCCGCTGCGGATGGCCGCCTGAATGGCGTCGGCGTATTGCTGCGCCAGGACGGCTCGGGCCATTCCCGCCTCTGCGGCGTCGCGCTCCGTGACGGTCATCACGACGACGTCACCGACGCGGATGTCGGTCACCCCGAGTGTGTCCCGAACGACGAGATCGGTCGCCTTGGCGAGCGGATCGGCCGCGAGAGCCTCGACGCGCTTGCCCAGGGCGGCGGCCCGCTCCTCTGGGGTAAATGGACCGAGGGTGCCGAACAGCCGGAGCAACGTATCGCCACGGAAGACGACCGGCGATCCTGCGGGGGCGACGACCTGCACCTGCGTCGTGTCTTCTTGCGCCGTGAGTGTGTGCGGCGTGCCGAGGACGAACGCGACGGTGGCGGCCACTCCCATCCACACAAGGCAGCGGCGTCGGAACGATCGACTTGTAGTCTTCATGGCGTGTTCTTCCCGCTTCTCATCAGAAGCCGAACTGGAAGTTCACCAGCAGCTGATGATGGTCGACTGCGGTGTCCCGCGTGTCGATCAGATAGTTGACTTGGAACTCGGTGACCGCCGTGGGCCACGCGTTGAAGCCGAGCACGAGCAGGTCGCTTCGGTCCAGGCCGGCGTCGGCGTCGAACCCGTCGAAGCGTGCCAACACCTGCGTCTTGGGCGACAGCATGTAGCCCACCGTCGTGTGAAACCCCCACGGGCTGCGATCGATGCCCAGCGTCGGCCGGAGCTCGGCATAGACCAGCTCACCCGAGAGCAACCACCTGTCGAGCGTGAGACGTGCGTCACCTCCCACATGGGTCCGTGTCCCGACAAACCCGGTCACGAAGCCCCCACCGAAGGTCGAGCTCTGGTCGTCGCTGTGTGCCACGTTGACCCCGACCTCGAGAGCACGGCCGGTTCCAGCCGGTCCCAGTCTCGGTGTGACGGCCACGCGACCGGCGTACATGAGGTTCTCGTTGTCGTTGCCGTTTGGCGTTGTGCCATTGCCGTTGAAGATACCGCCACTCACCGCCACGGTACGCCGTCGATCGTTGAACCGCGCCTGGAGGCCGATCTGTCGTCCGGGTGCGAGGGCCGTAACCCCCTGCGAGCGGTTGACGAAGTCGATGCTGGCGGCTGACGTCAGGAACTCGCGGCTGAACGGAGCCTTGAACTGCCCGACGTCGAACGCGAGCATGGGGCTCGCCCGGTAGGACATCCGGGCATCGAGGATCGCCGGCGTGCCAGCGAAACTGGCCTGCAAGAAGTACCCAAAGCCCCCGTCCAACTCACCTTGGAGCAGGAGGCGGAAGTTGGCGATGCTGAACCCGTTCTCCGTGGGCAACGTCCGCTCCACCTGAAAGTCGGCGACTGCCTGCAGCAAGACGCCGAGGCTGAGGTAGTCCTTCTTGAACGTTTCCGTGAGCCGGTCGAATATCGGCTCGTCAGGTCCCTGTGCTGCCATTGTGCTCGGCCACGCCACCAGCGCGATCGCGACTGCGGTGGCCAAGAGTAGTCGTCTCATCTCATCCCCAGATTGTTGACGCTCGAACGGTCCGCGCCCAGGGTCGCGGGCGCGCTGCCGGGGGGTCGAGCACCCCGGGGCGCACCGAATGTACGTACAACGGTCTTTGGCGAGTAGTGGGGCTATTTGCCCCCGCCGTCCTTCTGACCAGCCAGCCACTGGTCGATGGTTCTGCCTGCGGCCTCCCTGGCTCCGAGCCCGAATGCGATGGCTCCGGCGAGCGCAATCGCCCCGAGTAACGTCCCAAAGGCAAGGGTGACAATCTCCTGGGCCACGCCGGTTTGCTGGAGGGCCATTGCCGTGGCGAGCACCACGATGGCAATCCGGGCGGCCGAAGCATACAGCCCACCCTAGCGGCTGAGGATAGGGCGAACGTTCTGAAACCTTTATAAACCAAGCACTTATGGTTCTTCAAGTGCTGTGGATGGGGGCCCCAGGCGCTGGCGGGGGTGTGCTCCGCGCGATCAGGTTCCGGCGGGCCTCCCCCCGCTTAGGAGCTGGACGTCGACCGGGGGTGCCCCGACCAGCTCGAACGTCGCCGAGGCGAGCGCGACCCGGCCTCCCGTGGCATCGATCGCATCCAGAAGACGGGAGAAGATCTCGTCCTTGGTGGTCCGACGCCGTTTGTAATCCACCACGAACCGAGCGGTGAACTCCATCCAGTTGTCGTTGGCGACGAGTGTCACCATGGGCTCGACGCTTGCGTCCTCGATCCGATACTTGGCAACCATGTCCTTCCACGACTCCTTGGCCACGCCCGCGTATGCGCCCACCACGTCGGTCACCGTTCTGTGGATGATCTCCCGAGCCAACCGGTGGTCGCACCCATACTTCACCGGAACGGTGATCTCCTCCCACAAGAAGGGGAAATCACCGGAGTAGTTGAAGACCGGTTCCTTGAAGACGAAACTGTTCGCCACGCGCACGATGCGGCCGTTGTAGAGGTCGCCGTTCACCCAGTTTCCGCATTCCATGAGCGTCGTACGCAGCACTCCGACGTCGATCACGTCTCCACGAATCCCGCCGAGCTGCACGCGGTCGCCCACGCGGTAGAAATTGCCCAGCGCAACGGCCACCCATCCCGCAACGCTCGCAATGACCTCCTGCAGCGCGAAGGCGATCCCCGCACCAGCCACGCCGAAGGCAACCGTGAGCCCGCCGAGCTGATTCCGGAAGACCACGGTGAGGTAAAGGAATCCGGCCAAGTAGCCGAGGAACGTGATGATCTTCCTGACCCGATATCGGGTGTCGTTCTCGCGGACGTACCGTGGCAGGGTGCGGTGAACGGCACGCACGACGAGCGTGATGAGAAGCAGACCGACGAGAACGGCGACGATCTTGCCCACCGTCGGGTCGAGAAGGAAGGTGCGGGTGAAGTCTTCCATTGAGGTCACTAGATCAAAGGCTATTGAGCTGGTGCCCGGTCGAAGTCTCCCTCAGGGTGCCGAAGCGGGCGCATCGCCGGGATGTGGTCCTTCGATTCGTCCCCCGAGGTGCCTGGCGAGGAACTGTTCGGCGGCGGCGTAGAACTTCAGCCGATTCTCGGGTTTCGCGAACCCGTGCCCCTCGTCGGGGAACAGCATGTACTCGTGATCGATTCCCTTCTCGCGCATCACCGTGACGATCTGTTCGGATTCCGACTGCTTGACCCGAGGGTCGTTCGCCCCTTGCGCGATCAGGAGCGGAATCCGGATCCGGTCCGCATGCGTGAGTGGGGATCGGGACAGAAGGAACTCGCGATCGCGTTCTGGATTCCCCACGCGCTCGTGCAACATGGTCAGATAACTGGACCAGTAGGGCGGGATGGTCTCGATGAAAGTGATCAGGTTGCTCGGCCCCACGATATCGACCGCGCAGCGAAAGAGATCGGGAGTGAACGTCGCCCCGGCCAACGCGGCATAGCCGCCGTACGATCCCCCATAGATCGCCACCCGATCGGGGTCGGCGATGCCCTGCTCGACGGCCCAGCGAACCGCATCAACGAGGTCGTCGTGCATCGTCCCGCCCCATTCCCGGTTCCCTGCATTCAAGAACTGTTTCCCGTAACCGGTCGATCCCCGAAAGTTCACCTGGAGACAGGCGTAGCCTCGATTGGCGAACCACTGTGCCTCGGGATCGTAGCCCCATGTGTCGCGGTGCCACGGCCCTCCGTGAACGTCCAGCACCATGGGGAGATGCGTGGGCGCGACCCCGAGCGGCAGGGTCAGATAGCCGTGGATGGTGAGGCCGTCTCGGGCCGCCAGCGTGATCGGCTCCATCTCGGCGAGCGCGTACGCGGAGAGGTCGGGTCGAGTGTGCAGCAAGAACGTGCCCGAGCGGGTTCGACGGTCGAAGGCGTAGTAGGAGACGGGTCCCGTATCTTCGACGAACTCGATGATCCAGATGTGGTCGTCATGCGTGCGGCTATGCACGGCGAAGTCGCCCGGATTCAGCGCGCGGATGGCCTCGATGTCCTTCGTCAGCGCCGGATCGAGCACCTCCCAGTCGAGACGGGCCCGCGTGAAGGCCACCATCTGAATCTCGCGAGTGTCCTGATGGATGTGCACGCTGTTGACGTCATACTCCGGATCGGCAGCCACGACATCCAACGTCCCGTCGTCGAGCTCCATCCTACAGAGCCGCGCCGCGTTCACATCCCGTGAATCGACGAGATAGAGGGTATGGCCGTCGAGTGTGAAACCGAGGGGCCAGCTCGTCATGGCATCCTCCGGCCCCCACACGAGCAGCGATTGCCAGTCGTCATCCGGCCCGCTTCGCATGAGCAGCTCCGACCCGCCCTCCGGGGTGGAGGCCAAGGCCGCCCTGACGTGAAAGGCGGTATCGGCAATCCACCCTAGCACGGTGCCGGGGTTCTTCGCGACGAGCTCGAGCGCATTCGACTGGAGGTCTAGATGATAGACGTCGTGCAGCCTCTGGTCGTCCTTGTTCATGGCGATGAGCAACTCGGACGGGTGCCGTTTGTCTCGGGCAACGATTTGGACCTGAACGGAGTCGAACGGCGTCAGATCGTCGACCGCCCCAGTATCGAGTGCCACCTTGTGAAGCCGCCAGTTCTCGTCGCCGCCCGCATCCTG
>JAOTWK010000317.1 GCA_029862935.1 Gemmatimonadota bacterium
GTGGGGCCTATGCCCCGCTGGACACCGACTGCCTCGGCTGCCACGAGTCAGCGTACCGGGGCGCGGCTGCGATCGACCATGTGGCGGCAGGATACCCGTCGGATTGCCGACAATGCCACAGCACGCTGGCATGGACGCACAACTCCGGGCTGTTCGACCACGGCGCCGTGTCGGGCGGATACCAGCTCGTCGGCGCCCACCTGCGGATTCGCTGCGAGAGCTGCCACGCCGGCCCTGACCTGACGCCGATCTACGCCACCTCCAACGCCAACGACTGCATCGGTTGTCACCAAGGGGACTACGACCAGGCACACTCGGGCGTATTCTCAACCAGTTGCCTGGACTGCCACACCAACGAAACGTGGTCGGGAGTGACGTTCGATCACCGCGCCGCCACTGGAGGATACGAGCTCGCCGGCGCGCACGCGGTCATCGCCTGTGACGCCTGCCACGACGCGGGAACGGGCGCGTTGCGGTTCGCCCCGGCCAATCAGAACGACTGCATCGCGTGCCACCAGCCCGACTACGACGGTGCCCACGCGAACGACGGGTTCCCGCCGACATGCCTGTCCTGCCACACAGACGTCACCTGGGGCGGCGCGACGTTCGCCGACCACGACGCCCAGTACTTCCCGATCTTCAGCGGCGCGCACAGGGGCAAGTGGAGCGACTGCGCGACATGCCACACGGTCAGCAACGACTATCGGGCCTTCGACTGCCTCACGTGCCACGATCACAACCAGCAGTCGATGGACAGCAAGCACTCCGGCGAGAGAGGCTACTCGTACAATAGCGCAGCCTGTCTCAACTGCCATCCGCGCGGCCGGAAGGAGTAGCCATGACACAGCGATGCCGGCATCGCATCGGCGCGACAGCGTGGGCTGGCCTGTTGCTGCTGTCGACCATTGGCTCGGCGCGGGCCCAGGACACGCGCATCGAGGCGGTGATCGAGCAGATCGCCGGCGTCAACCTCTACCTCACCGTCGGCGCGGCTCGCGGGTTGGCAACCAACGACACGCTCTTCGTGTACGCCGCCGGAACGGACGAGTATCTCGGTGCGTTCCTGGTGGTCAGCACGACGCAGGAACGATCCGCTGTGGTCTTCGCCGGCAGCCCGTTTGCCGTGACGAGGGGCAAGCCACTCCTGTTGAGATTCAGTGCCTCACATGTGGCACCAGTCGAGCGGGCCGTACCGGATCGTGAGATCATTGCAGGGACCGCACCACCGCCGAAGGTCCGGGGGGCCACGCCATCCCTCAGCGGGCGTTTCGCCATCGAAGCGAGCGCCTTCGAGTCCAAGACGCGTTGGGAAGCGAACCAACTGGAGAACGACACTAGGCGGTTCGCCACACCGTCGGCAGCCTTGCGTGCTGTGGTTGCCGACCTCCCGGGCGGTTTCAACCTGTCGGCAAACCTCCGCGCGTCCTACCGATACAGCAGCGACGGACTGGTCCAGCCCCAGCGATCGGTTCGGGTCTATCAGGCCAGTGTCGGGAAAGCGTTCGGCAACACCATGCAGATGGAGGTCGGACGCTTCAACAACCCCTATGAGTACTACAGCGGGTACTGGGACGGCCTGATGGTCCACTTCGGGCGCAACGGCTTCGGCGGTGGCGTCGCTGCCGGGTACGAGCCGGTCTTGGGAAATGAGGGCATCTCGACCGAGTTTCCAAAGTACACGGCATTCCTCAACTACCGCCATCGGACCCGATCGGTCGGATACGATACCGACCTGTCCTTTCACCAGGTACGACCCCAAAATGGTCTCCTGACCCACACCTTTGCCGGATGGTCGCAACGGCTGCGGGTGCACCGTGTGCAGTTCAGCAACGACATCCAGATCGATCGCAACCCCGACACCGACAGCTGGACCATCACCCGCATGCAGGTTCGGACGTCGCTGCCACTCGGGCCCGTGGACCTCCACGCCCGCGTCTCGATGCTGCAACCGTACTCCATGTGGAGTACGCAGAACGTGATCGCGTTTCGGCGGGATCAGGCCTCCGCGGGCCTGTCGTACTGGACCACCGAGGGCTTTCTGAGCGTCGATGTCGCGGCCAATCGATTCAACGAAGGCTCTATCAGCTACACGTATTCCACCGCGTTCGGGATAACCAAGACCTCGCTGTTCGGCCTCGGGTGGAACAACTCGGCGAGTTACGGGACCAGGGATGGGACCACTACGCTGTATGTCTCCTCCGGGCTGAACCGGAGCTTCGGCAGAACGCAGACTCGGGCGTCGTATCAACTCTATCGCACGGCGAGCACGTTCAGCACGTTTCTCACCCACACGGCCGATCTCTCGCTGTCGCTTCCCCTGGCACGGCGCGTCTACACGAGCATCGAGGCGCGTCGGCAGTGGGGCCAGAATCTCCTGACCAGCAACATCTACATGGGTTTCTGGACGAGTTTCTGATGTCCGTGGACACCCTCGTCATCAGCGCCATCGGCATCGGTCTCGTAACGATCGCGACGCTGCCACACTACTGGCGGCAGCGTCGATTGGAGCGCAAAACGATCGAGGCAGAGGCCGTGGCGCTTCGCGACGGTCTGAACGAACCCGTGTCCCTCCATCCGGTCATCGAGGCGGGCGCGTGCATCGGGATCGGGAACTGCTTCTCCGTGTGTCCGGAAAGCGGGGTGCTCGGCATTCGGCACGGACAGGCATACGTCGTCGGCCCTGCCCGCTGTATCGGACACGGGTTGTGCGAGCGCGCCTGCCCGGTGGATGCCATACAGCTCGTGTTCGGCTCGGCGAAACGCGGCGTCGACATCCCACGCATCAAGCAGAACTTCGAGACGAACGTCGACGGTCTCTACATCATCGGCGAGCTGGGCGGGATGGGCCTCATCGCTAACGCGTTCGAGCAAGGACGGCAGTGCATCGAGGGCATCCTCAAGGAACCCAGGGCGCCGCACGGCGTGCTGGATGTGCTCATCGTGGGCTGCGGTCCGGCCGGGCTGTCGGCGTCCCTCAACTGCCTCCACCACAAGCTCAGGTTCACGACCCTGGAAAAGGAGGACATCGGCGGCACGGTGCGGTACTACCCGCGCAAGAAGATCGTGATGACCCGTCCCGTGGCGGTCCCCGGTTACGGCAAGTTGCGGTTTCGAGAGATCCGCAAGGAGGCGCTCATCGATATCTGGGAAGACATCGTTCGCAAGACAAACCTCCGGGTCAACACCGGGGAGACGGTGTCCGGCCTCACCCGCGACCGCGATGACTGCTTCACCGTCACGAGCAATAAGGGAACCTACCGCACGAAGCGCGTGATCCTGGCCATCGGCCGGCGAGGCGTTCCTCGGAAATTGGACATCCCCGGCGAGAACCTACCCAAGGTCATCTACTCGCTCCGCGAACCCGAGGTATATCAGCGGGATCGTGTCGTCGTCGTCGGGGGAGGAGATTCCGCGATTGAGGCAGCGCTCGCACTCGCCGACCAGCCTGGGAACGACGTGACGATCTCCTATCGGGGCACGGCGTTCGCACGCATCAAGCCGGGCAACCGGGATCGGATCGAGGACGCCATCCGTCGCAGAAGAGTACAGGTGCTCTGGTCCACCAATCTCGTCGAGATCCGACCGGAATCCGTCGTGTACCGGAATGGCGGCGCCAGCGAGGAGATCCCCAACAGCGTCGTGGCGGTGTTTGCAGGTGGGGTGCTGCCGGTCAAGTTTCTCGAGAGTTGCGGGGTCCAGATTGACCGCAAGTTTGGGGAACCGTAGCGCCCCAACAGTCAGGCGCACGGGTTCACCCTCCCGATTGGCTGCCACGATCAGCGTATACGGACCCTCACCAACCAGACTCCCACCTTGATGCCGCGCGGTTCGCGTGTTGATTCCTGCATGCCGCCTGTTCATCCGCACCCGGCCAGAACGGAGATCGACACCATGCGCCGCGCCACAATTCGGCTGAGCCTCCTCACGCTGCTCATCGGTCTCATGGCTCCGCTCGTTCACCCAACCGCTGCCACCGCGCAGGCGCCCAGCCCCGCGGTCACGAGCACACTGCGTGACACCGTCGAGCTGATCGCCGCGGATCAACGCGCCCTGTCTCGACGCTACGGGGTGGCATACTCACCCGCCCAACGCGAGCGCCTGCGGGAGTTCTACACGGGTTGGCGCACCCGGCTCGCGGCCGTGGATTTCGGGGCGCTGAGCCAAGAGGGCCGAGTGGACTACGTGCTGCTCGACACCGAGCTGCGCTACCGGCTCACGACGCTGAGCCGGGAAGCTCGGCAGTATGAGGAGATGCTGCCCTGGCTCCCGTTCGCACCTACCATCATGGACCTCGAGGAAACGCGGCGGCGCCTGGAGCCGATCGATCCGGCCCAGATCGCCGCGACCCTCGCGCGGCTGGCGCAACGGATCGACAGCACTCGGCAACATGTGGCAGAGGTGTGGAGCGGGAACGAGGGACGACGATCCACGACACCCACGCTCACCCGCGTCGTCGCCCGCCGCACCGGGATGCTGCTCCAGGAACTGCGCGAGACCCTGCAGCGCTGGAACCGGTTCTACGCCGGATACAACCCGATCTTCACTTGGTGGACCGCCGAACCCTACGCCAAAGCCGATTCGGCACTCACGTCGTACGGCAAGGTCCTCCGCGAGACTGTGCTCGG
>JAOTWK010000318.1 GCA_029862935.1 Gemmatimonadota bacterium
GAACTCATGCATTCAGCGATTCGACGTGTGGCGGTAGGAGAATAGACCCAAACGCCGCGAGATGCGCGGCGCGCGCGGACGAACCAAGAAAAGGGGCGGGGACGATGAAGGGATTGCGAATACAGAGTGTGTGCCTCGGAGTACTCGCAGCAGGCGTTCCCCTGCTGGCCGCCTGCCTCGGGGACGGCACACCGAGCAAGATCACGGAGCCAGCCGAGACTGCATCCATGAGCCTGATGGGGGGAGGCAGAGCGATCGAGGAGGAGATCTTCGGCGTGGTGACAACCACCGACTCCACTGGATGGAAGGCCTTTCTGTCACCGTCAAACAACCTTCCGACTGGTGCATCGGACTCCGTCTCCGTGTTTGGCGATCACGGCTCGGGGCAAGACTAGGGTTGGTTCGATGTCGGTGCAACCGACGGAGGGTGCCAGCCGAACGGTGTTGCCTCCAGTGCGGAGAGTCACCGTCTTCCGAGCGGCCAGCTGACCTATGATTCGGTTGTGGGCTCGGACACCCTCGAAACCCACTGTATCGAGACCGGCACCTGGTTTCGGTTGGATCTCACGAAGGTGGACCTCGAGGAGAGCGCAACGCTCCAATTCAGGCGCCCGCTCGACTGGGAGGCATGGAACGCCGTTACTGTGGATGGGCACACCCTCTACGTCGACGATGACGAGGCTGGACCCCGCACGGTCTACATCGACATCCAAGCGGATTTCGATCAGACCGGTGGGACTGACACGGTCGCCCCGGCGGTCCAGATCACGGCCACCCAAGGCGCGAAAGTGGCCACCTGGGTTCCACTCAGCACGGCCGGCGACGGGAAGTACCACATCCCCGTGAACTTTGTCGTGCGGGTCGGCGCGTGGACGACCACCTCGACAGCCGACCTGGAGTCGGTCTTGGTGAGGTATTTGTGGAACTACGGCTGGAGCAACACGGGAACGCGGTTCGTTTCCCTTGCGGGTCAGGCGAACTTGGGTTTGGCCCGGACCTACCAATACTCCGGCGCTCCGCCCTTCAACCGCACCGTGCGCGCCCACTTCGTCCTGCCACACCAGGTGCCAAGCCCCGTGAGCGACACGACGGCAACGGATTACGGGAAGACCCTAGACCTTGACCTCCGTATCGATAGCGCCTTCACGGCTATCATCTCAGTCGACGACACGGTGGTCCTAGGCGATTCGGTCTACTTCACCGATACAGGCTTGGACGGCGCAGGCATCGACAGCCTCACGTGGGACTTCGGGGACGGATCTGACACGACGGCCACCGATCCAACGCACGTCTTCGAAACCGCGGGCACCATGACGGTAGTGTTGAAGAAGTACAATGTATACGACGGGATTGTGTACGAGGATACGACGCTCGTGGTCGTGCTTCCCGAGCTCAATGCCGGCGTCATCAAGGGGTCCTATACTGGCTGGCCCACCAACAACGAGATCGAGGAAGACGAGGACTGTCAGTGGGAGGTGTCGCCTACTGGCGGAACTGGCTCGTATGCCTACGTGTGGCAGCTACGCAAGCGGATCTGGTCCACTATTCCTGGTGCGACCACGCAGGAGCTCTACATCGCCGATGTCGGCAGCAATGACTTCGATCTGCGAACCATCATCTCCTCGGGACCACTCACTGACACTACCGACGTGCTCAGCATGACGGTCGATCCAAACGGGCAGGTGTGCATCATCCGAAAGTGACTGGATCGGCCGCTGGTCACTCCGTCACGGCATGCACACTCGATCGAGCGGCGGAATGTGCCGCCACACACGCAATGACCCGGAGTGAGGGACATCAGGCCCTGCCAGACGGTACTCGCTGCGACTCAGGTGAAAGCCTTGTCACCATGTGCGGCCTAACAAGCGCTTGGAGCTGCCGAGCGCGCGAGGGGATCGGTATCCCGGAAAAGCTGGCGCCCATGCGGGACAGAGGAAATGATGATTAGGTATGGCGGGCACGACGCCCGCAGCTCAAGCGCTAACCGTTAGACGGGCCGCGATCAGATGGGCCGCTGCCGGACGTGCACGCCGTCGACGATGCTGATGTGACCCGCCCAAGTCACGTCTGTCCGCCCCAGCAAAGCCCGCAGCAGCTCCGTGACTTCGGCCGCCGACTTGGGTGCAAAGCGCAACAGGAGCACGCCGCCTTTGGGACGCTGCTTGCCACGCACGGCGAGTTCCCCGAAGTCCCGATCGAACGTGATAATGAGGCGGTCTTCGGTAATCGCGCGTTCGATGTGCACGATGTCCGCCGCGCCAGGCGTGGCCTCGGTCGCCGAATACACATCGTGCCCTGCGGAACGCAGGGCACGGACGGTTTCCAGGGGAATGTTCTCGTCCGCGAGCAGCCGCATTAGGCAGCGCCGGGACGGACGGGCAGGAACCTCTGATCGTGGAGGACCTCTGCCGCGTACGCGAACACCGCCCGCAGCGCGTCCTCCGTAAGCTGAGGGTAGTTCCGCTCGAGCTGCTCCCGGGTCCAACCCTCCGCCAGCAGCCCGAGCAGGAAGTCGACGGCCAGGCGGGTGCCCTTTACCACGGGCTTGCCGCCGAGTACGCCGGGATCAGCGGTGATATGGTCGGTCCAGGTCATAGCGCCCTCCAGAGCGAAAGGTAGTGAGCGGGCGTGCCGTCTAACAAGCGCATGGACCTGGCGAGCGCGTACGTTTTAGAGGAAGTTGAGTGATGATGCGCCTGGCGTTGATCCGAGTACGTTTACCGAACGGCGTGGCTTACGAGCCGGTCGCTCGCAGGTCATGCGCGAACCGTTCTGCGCACGCTAGTCGTCTGTTCGGAGACTACAACACCAGTCAGTGTGTCTTCCGTTTCTGATTCGAGCACGGGACAGGGGGGGGTCTTTCGAATGATCCGCCATGGCCGGTCGTCACTGAATCGTTACCTGCTGGGAGGCCTCCTTGCCTTTGGAGCGCTGAACGCCTTCGGTGGCGGCTACTACGGACTCTCGGGTGCGGAGGGCATCCCCGTGGAATTGCTAGAGGGAAGCCCGTTCCGTAGTTACTTCGTACCGAGCCTCGTGTTGATCGTGGCTGTGGGAGGTTCATTCCTCTTCGCTAGCATCGCCGTGTTCGCTGACCTCCGAATCGCCCGTTTCAGCGCTCTGATGTCCGGTGCAATCGTCTTGGCCTGGATCGTTGTGCAGCTCGGTATCATTGGCTACGTGTCATGGCTGCAGCCCACGACGGCTGTGGGAGGTCTGCTGATCCTGCTGCTGGCGTGGCTGCTACCAGTGCGGAATGCGGCGCCCGGTGAATCCGCGTGAGGTTCCAGGTACGCGACACACCGCGACGGAGCCGTTCGTGTAGCTTCGACCTCTCAGCCAGTCGTTGAGAGGCTGCGCCGCAGAACACGCGCATGGACCTGGCGAGCGCGTGCGTCTCAAAGGAACTAGAGTGCTGACGCACCCGACGATCATAGGAACGCGTTCACAGATTGGCGTGGCCCGCAGGCGAGGCGCTCGCAGGTCATGCGCGGGCCGTTAGACCGCCTCAAAGATCGTACTCGATGAATGACTGACTCGGCGGACACGAGCTTCGAGGAGCGGATTCAGCACGCGCTTTCCCAATTCCCAGGGGCGGTTTGGGATGATGACGCGGCATCCGGCGATCGTCGGGAACTCATTTCCTTTGAATCCGACACGACCACCCCGCATCAGGTCTGGGAGCCGCGGCCCCGCCAGCCGGATGATTTTCCCATCGGGATTCCCTTCGTACCGGATGCGAAGACGCTGCTCGTCAGCCGCCCGGGGCCGCCGCCTGTGACCCTGGTCATTTGGTCGGATCCGCCCAGCGCCGAAGTCGCTTTCGAAGACGTCGTTGCCGCGAGTCTTGCTGACGGTTGGACGACCGCGCCGCAGCAGCCCCCCTTTGTCGAACCCGCACAGCTGCGCCACTTACTCGTCCGCTCCGGGGAGATCCGTCTCATTTGGCTCCTGAGGGTCAAAGAACGTTTCGAGGTCTGCCTGATCCAGGCACCGCGTACCCTGGAGGCGGTCTAACAAGCGCTTGGAGCTGCCGGGCGCGCGAGGGATCGGTATCCCGGAAAGGCTGGCGCCGCTGCCGGACAGAGGAAATGATGATTGTGTACCGCGGGCATGACGCCCGCAGCTCAAGCGCTAACCGTTAGGCAGCAGGCAGTGGAGGTTACATGGCCGGGTGTTATGACGGTCCGACGTACTGTTTGAACGCAGGTGGTTGGGCTGTCGAGGAGAGTGAGAATGCTGTGACGCTCACGCCGGCCGACATCGACGCTGCGCTTGTTATCTCCTCCCTTACAAAGGAGGACGGCCGCATCTCAACGGATGAACTTGGGCGCATGAGCGGGCACGGCTCACCACCTGATGCCATCCGCACCCCCGTTGACTGCGGGCAATTCCACGGCGTTCGCGCACAATACGGTGGTACGGAGGCGACGCACTGGCGGGTCTGGTGGCTGGCGCACGAGCAGACACATCTGTACGTCACTTACAATTGTCACGTCGACTACGCCGGCCGCCACGACGCGGTCGTGGATTGGATGCTTAGCACGCTGGAGCACCGGTCGTCTGCTGCCTAACCAGCGCATGGACCAGCCGAGCGCGTACGTTGTCAAAGGAAGCAGA
>JAOTWK010000319.1 GCA_029862935.1 Gemmatimonadota bacterium
AAACGGGCGTCTATTTCCTCACCCCTACCGAGCTCGCCGCCAAGGTGTCGGCCGATCCGTCGTTCCACGACGTTGGCGTCAAGATGGGCGCGCGCGTCGTTCACGGCTCGATCACGCGAAACGTTGGTACCCAGACGATCACGTTCCAAGTGACCGACGGGACGCAGACGTATCCGGTCGTCTACCGGGGACTCGCGCCCGACACGTTCACCGACGACGTCGACGTCGTGGTCGAGGGCCGGCTCGAGCCGGATGGCACGTTCCGCGCCACCACCCTGCTGGCCAAGTGCGGCTCACGCTACGAAACCACGCCGCAGGCCTAGCGCCATGACCACGCTGGGACAACTCGGGCTGTGGCTCGCGCTGCTGATCGGCGCCTGGGGGACGTTCGTTGGCTTTTACGGGGGCTACACCGGCCGTCCCGAGCTGATCGCCAGTGCCCGCCGTGCCGCGTACGCCCTGTGCGGCGTACTCGTCGTCGCGTCGATCGGGCTCCTCGTCGCGCTCCTCAAGCACGATTTCAATGTCGCGTACGTGGCGAGCTACACGAGCCGCGACCTACCGACTGTCTACATCCTGTCGGCATTCTACGGCGGACAATCGGGGAGCCTGCTCTTCTGGGCGGTCGTGCTGTCGCTCTTCGGCGCGCTCGCTCAGTGGCTCACATCGCGCAAGTATGAACACCTCCTGCCGCACGTGGCCGGAGTGACGAGCGCGGTCACGCTGTTCTTCGTCATAGTGACGCTGTTTGCCGCCAATCCGTTCGAACGGCTGCCGTTCACGCCGGCCGACGGCAGCGGTCTCAACCCACAGCTGCAGAATCCGGGCATGGTGATCCACCCGCCCATGCTCTACCTCGGGTACATCAGCATCACCATACCGTTTGCGTTCGGCGTGGCGGCGCTCGTGTCCAAGCGGCTCGACACCGGATGGCTGCACGCGATCCGGAAGTGGACCATCGTCTCGTGGCTGTTCCTGGCCATCGGGATCACGCTCGGCATGTGGTGGGCCTACGTCGAGCTGGGCTGGGGTGGCTACTGGGCCTGGGACCCGGTAGAGAACGCGAGCTTCCTGCCGTGGCTCACGATGACCGCTTTCCTGCATTCGGTCATGATCCAGGAAAAACGCGGGATGCTGAAGAAGTGGAACATGGTGCTCATCACGCTGAGCTTCCTGCTCTCGATCTTCGGCACCTTCATCACGCGTAGTGGGATCATCTCGAGCGTCCACTCGTTCGCGCAGTCGGCAGTGGGCTACTATTTCCTGGGCTTCCTGATCTTCATCATCCTCGCGATGACCGTGCTGCTCTGGCTTCGGCTGCCCATGCTCGAGTCCGACGCGCACCTCGAGAGTATGGTGTCGCGCGAGGCGAGCTTCCTGTTCAACAACTTGATCCTCGTGGGCATAGCGTTCTCGGTGTTCTGGGGCACGATGTTCCCGGTCATTTCCGAGATCATCCGCGGGACGCAGGTGACGGTGGGGCCGCCGTTCTTCAATCAGGTGAACATCCCCCTCGGCCTCCTGCTGTTGGCCCTGACCGGCATTGGGCCGCTCATCGCTTGGCGCAAGGCGAGCGTCAAGAACCTGCAGCGCCAGTTCGCCGTGCCCGTTGTATCGGGGGGTATCGCGGCTGCGATCCTCACGGCGCTCGGCATGGGGAACTTCTACGCCATCACGACGGTCTCCCTATCGGTCTTCGTCGTGGGGACGATTCTCCAGGAGTTCGTGCGTGGAGTGGGCGCCCGGCATCGGCTGCATGGTGAGGGCTACCTGCAAGCGTTCGCGCGTCTCGTGGGGCGCAATCGCCGGCGCTACGGCGGCTACGTGGTGCACCTGGGCATCGTGATCTACTTTCTCGCGTTCACGGGCCAGGCGTTCAAAGTCGATCTCGAGGCGTCCCTCAACCCGGGTGAGACGGCCGAAGTGCAGTCTCCCTGGGGACACACCTATGCGTTCACCCATATTGGCGTGTCGCAATACGACGAGTTGAATCGACTGGTGAGTGCGGCGAGCGTCGAGGTTGCGCGGGACGGCGAACGCGTGGGCATCATGAAGTCCGAAAAGCGGCAGCACTTCACGTGCTCGGCGCCCGTCCGGCCGTGTCCGCGGCAGCTACGCCAGCGTTCGTTCGAACCGTCAACCGAAGCGGGGATCCGGAGCGATCTGCGCGAAGACATCTACATCGTCTTCGCGGGTGTGGTGGAGGGGACCGAAGAGGCCGTCTACCGCTTCACCCTGAACCCGATGGTCTGGTGGGTGTGGTTTGGGGGCTTCGTGCTCGTGGTTGGGGGTGTCGTGACGCTGTGGCCCGGCACCACGATCCGCGCGGTTGGCGAGGGCGACACGCAGGGCGGGTATGCGGCGCAGCTTGTCGAGGCGAAGGGTGCATAGGCGCGATCTGTTGTCCCATGTCGCCGCCGCCGCGGTGATTCCGCTTGCCGGGATGGTCCGCGCTCAGGAGGCGCCGGCAGGTGGCGCGCAGGAGGGCGCCGGCGATCGGGTGGTGGCACCGGAGTTGTACGATCCCTTTCGGGTGGGTCGGCCGCGCGACCGCATCACCGATTACGAGAACGATCCCTTCATCGTGGCGCTCGAGAGCCGGATGCGGTGCACCTGCGGGTGCAACCTCGACGTGTACACCTGCCGGACCACGGACTTCACGTGCGCCACGTCCCCGGCGATGCATCGCGAGGTAGTACAGATGGTGGAGTCGGGCAAGACCGCGCAGGAGGTGCTCGACGCGTTCGTGGCGCAACACGGCGAGATGGTGCTGATGGCCCCGAAGAAGGAGGGGTTCAACCTGCTGGGCTATTTCTTGCCCGGCGCGGCCATCGCGCTGGTCGGTACTTGGCTGGTCTGGGCGTTGGGTAGGCGGCGCACCGCCGTGGCGGCCGTCGAGGCCCGCGACGGTGTGGATCTCTCCGGTCTCGCGCCCGAGGATCGTGCCAAGCTCGAGGCGGAGCTGAGCAACCTGGAGCTGTAGCCATGTTGGAGTTGATTGCGGGGGTGCTGGTGGCGTTCGTGGCGGTGGGGGCGGTGGTGCAGCCTCTCCTCGCCCCGGTCAGGCTGGGGAAGCAGATGGCGAAGCCCGAGATCGAGTTCGAGGAGCTGGAAGAGTCGGCCTCGCCCAAGATCCAGGCGCTCCTCGCTCTCAAGGAAATCGAGTTCGACCGCGCCACGGGGAAGCTGTCGGACGAGGACTACGCCGAGCTCAAGGCGAAGTACTCCAGGACGGCGCTCGACGCGATCCGCGCCGAAGAGGCGGCGAGTTCTGCCGTCGCAACAGATGCCGAGGATGCCGCCGAGGAGTTGGTGCGTCTGGCGGCGAGCGGTGCCCTGGCGGTCTGTCCGCAGTGCGGTCCACGGCCGGAAACCGGCGCGGCATTCTGCTCCGACTGCGGGCGTCCCCTCACCAAACCCGAGCCAGCTACGAAGACCAAGACGAAGGCGCGCTATTGCGAGGCCTGCGGCAACGCGCTGTCTCCCAGCGCTAGGTTCTGTGACGGCTGCGGCGTCAAGGTGGGCGCCCAGCCCGCCGGCTCGGTTCGCTAGCTCACCGAGCCTGAGCGCCCCTCGGTGTCTCGACGGGGCGTTCTTCTTTTATAGCACCTGCCGTCTCAGCCTGGAGCGGGCCTACCCCGGAATCGCACCACGCGATTTCCGAGTATTCCAGTTCGGTTTGAATCCTGCGCATAGATCCCGAGGTGACATTCATCTCACGCTAGGGAATCCGCGGCACCCAGCGGCCAAGCAATTGTCACTCGGTCACTTATGTGCGCGTGCCGGATGTCGGGCTCGTGCCACACCTTCATGGAGATCTCACGTAACCTTCATAGTATGGTGGGCAGTGTCGATTCCCCGGTGGGATCTCTTCCCGCACGCACACACACGGTGACTCGATCCGGCGGAGTAAGGCTGCACCGGAAAGGGATTTCTTATGGCCGCTTCGCTATGTGAGCCCGCAGGCTCGGCTAAATGCCAGGAGGAGACATGAGATCACTGCTTGCCGCAACGGTACTGCTGGGCGTATTCAGCGCCTCGGCGTTGGCTCAGACGGTCGTGGGGTCGGACCACGATCTGAGCGACAACTTCACCACGCCGGACAACCAGGTGTGCATCTACTGCCACGCGCCACACAACGCGCTGGTGGCGGTGCCACTATGGAATCACGCGTCCACGGCGCAGACGTTCACTATGTACAGCAGCTCGACGCTGGACAACACCATTGCCGGGCAGCCGTCCAGCATCTCCAAGCAGTGCCTGAGCTGTCACGATGGCGTCACCAACATCGATGCCTACGGGGGTGGGGCGGGCACGCAGAACATGGGCACCACGTTCCCCGGGTCCGGCGCCATCATGGGCACCAATCTCGGCAACGATCACCCGATCAGCATCAACTACGATAACACGGCCGATCCGGGGCTGAACGCGCCGTCGGGCGCCGCCGTGGGGACGCTCCCGCTGTTCGGGGTAGGGCCAACCTATACGGTCGAGTGTGGCACCTGCCACAACACGCACGACCAGGCCACCTACGGGAACTTCCTGCGCGCGAGCAACAACGCCAGCAGCCTCTGTCTGACGTGCCATAACAAGTAGCGTGCGTCCGGTTGTGGCAGCA
>JAOTWK010000320.1 GCA_029862935.1 Gemmatimonadota bacterium
CGAGGCCCGTGACCGATCACGCGGCGATCACGTGGCAGTCAAGGTGCTGCGTCCGGAGTTTGCGGTCACGGTGCTCAACGACCGGTTTCACCGCGAAATCCAGATCCTCTCGCAGCTCGATCACCCCAACATCTTGCCGCTCATCGAGTCGAGCGAATCCGGAAACTTCCTCTACTTCGTCATGCCCCTCGCGCATGGCGGGTCCCTCCGAGATCGGCTGAACGACGAGAAGCGGCTGGACGTGCAGCAGGCGTTGTCGATCACCCGTGATGTTGCCGCAGCGCTGGACTACGCGCACGAACACAATGTCGTGCACCGCGACATCAAGCCCGAGAACGTGATGTTCGATGCTGATCACGCAATGATCTGCGACTTCGGTGTCGCGCGTGCCATCGTCCAGGCTGGGGGTGAGCATCTGTCGAGCAGCGGTCTGATCGTGGGCACGCCAACCTACATGAGTCCCGAGCAAGCCTCAGCCGAATCGGAGATCGACCACCGCAGCGACGTCTACTCGCTGGGCTGCGTCGTCTACGAGATGCTGGCTGGCGAGCCGCCTTTCAGTGGCCGGACTGCACAAGCGGTCCTCGCGCGTCACATCGGTGAACGGCCGCCCTCGCTGCGCGTGGTACGGCCCGACATCTCCGAACACATCGAGATTGCAATCAGACGCGCGCTGGCCAAGAAGGCGGAGGAGCGGTGGGGGAGTGGGGGAGCGTTGGTGGCGGCGCTGACGTAGGGGGGCGTCATGCACCTCTCAAGACTCCCATAGGCAGGCGGCGGGCCCAGGCCTCTCTGAGACCCGCCTCCGCCTGCGTCGGACCTGCCCTACCAGGATCTAACGACGACGACCGCGCCTTCGCCGAGCAACGGCTGGGCGCACGTTGATCCTCCTAATCAAGTTCGCCTGCTTGCGCGAAATGGGTCCGTACTGGTCACGGATGATTCGCTCCAACTCGTATGCGCGGGCCTGCCAATCCAGATCTCTGCGCTTCCTCGGATCACGGCCCGCGCAGTCCCTAGCGGCCCGTGCTGCGTCTTCGACACGCGCGTTGTCCCGCTCAATTCTGGCGAGCATCCTGCGGAGGCGCCCCGTCTTGAGGGGGACGTTCGAGCCTGGCTCCGAAGTTTCCAGCAGCGCTGGCGCGATGCACACTCCGTCCCCACATTTGCGTCCGCTGACCCAATCCCGACGAATCGCATCCCATGCCCTTCTACCTGACCATGTTCGCCCTTCCCGCCGCGATCATCGCTACCGCGATCGTTCTTGCTACTGTCATCAAGAAGCGGAGTCACTAGGTGCAGGAAGGCACGGCCGTTCAGATCTCGGCCCATCCCGCCGCGATCGCGTCGTTTGTCGTCTACCTGACTGTCGTCATCGGGATCGGGATCGCCTCGGCGCGGTTCTCCTCGGGCGGTGTTGCCGAGTTCTTCGTGGGCGGGCGGAAGATGCACCGCTTCGTGGTGGCGCTGTCAGCCGTGGTCTCCGGCCGGAGTGCCTGGCTCCTGCTCGGTGTCACCGGCATGGCGTACACCATGGGCGCGTCGGCCGTGTGGGCGGTGACGGGTTACATCACGGCCGAGCTGTTCCTCTTCCTCTTTTACGCACGCCGCCTCCGATGCTTCAGTGAGGCGCACGACTGTGTCACCCTGCCGGACTTCTTCGCGGCACGGTTCGGCGACAAGAGCGGTGTGCTCCGCTCCGTGCTCATCATCATCATTCTCGTGTTCATGGTGGGGTACGTGTCCGCCCAGTTCGTCGGTGGCGGCAAGGCGTTCGCGGGCGGCTTCGGACTCGACCCGACCACCGGCGTGCTGCTCACGGCGGCGATCGTGCTGGCCTACACCGTCCTCGGCGGGTTTCTCGCCGTGAGCCTCACCGACATGCTCCAGGCCTGCTTCATGATCGTGGCGCTGGTCGCCGTACCGCTGATCGCCATCGTGGACCGTGGTGGACTCACACAGGTGCTCGCGGAGTTGCGAAGCATCGATCCGACCACAATCGACCCTACGGCACTGGGACTGGGTGCGGCCATCGGGTTCCTCGGCATCGGATTGGGCTCGCCAGGAAACCCTCACATCCTAGTACGCTACATATCGATTGCCGACCCGGATCAACTCCGCTACTCGGCCGTCGTCGGGACGATCTGGAACGTGGTGATGGCGTGGGGCGCGCTGTTCATTGGCCTCGCAGGGCGAGTGTACTTTCCCGACGTGGCCATGTTGCCCAATGGCGACACGGAGCAGCTCTACCCGATCCTCGCCGCACAACATTTGCACCCGGTGTTCTTCGGAGTCGTGGTCGCGGCGATTTTTGCTGCCATCATGTCCACCGCGGACTCCCAACTCCTCGTCGCCGCGTCCAGCGTGGTACGCGATTTCTACGAGAAGATCCTGCACCGTGGCGAACGCGTGCCCCAACAGCGTCTTGTGCTCTTGAGCCGCGTCTCGGTTGCACTCCTGGTCGTAGCGGCCCTGATCGTCGGGATGCTGGCGGAGCAACTCGTGTTCTGGCTCGTATTGTTCTCGTGGAGCGGCTTGGGCGCGGCCATCGGACCGACCTCTATTCTGGCCCTCTACTGGAAGAGGGTGACACGGGCAGGGGTGATCGCAGGCCTCGTTACCGGCATGATTGTCACGATCGTCTGGCAGTACATACCAGCGCTCGATGCCCTGATCTACGAGCTGGTGCCCGCGTTTATCGCATCGCTCATCACGACGCTCCTCGTCAGTTGGGCGACGCGACCACCGGAGGCGGTCGATCGACTCTTTGAATCAATGAAGACAGGTGGGTGACAGACGACTTCGACGACTGAGACGACGATGACGACTGTGGCCTGACAACTGAGAGCTGTTAACTGAGAACTGCTGCCTGCTAACCGTTCCGCTCCAGCACCAGGATCACGGTCGCCGAAGGAATCGTCTGCCCCTCGAAATCCACGGTGAGGCCCATCCCGGTAATGGTGAGTCGATCGTTTCCCAATACGAAGCTGCCGGATATGGGCTCGTCCAGTCCATCGGTGAACGCAAGCGTAAGCGTCCCCTGCTGAATGGTGATCGATCCGGCAACCGCTGTCTCGGCGGACAGTGCCGTCGCCCTGAAGGTGCCCGTGAAGTTGCCGTTCGACGCCACCGTGATGACCAGGCTGCCACCCAGATTGATGAGGTTCACCGGACCGATTGTGCCGCTTTCGTCGGTGACGCTGAACTGTGTGGCCGACCATGTCCCGACCAAGTCCGCCACTGTGACGACCGGCTCGGTTGACTCTCCGCAGCCGACACTCAGAGCGATGACCAGTGAGGCGACGGAGAAACCAGTGAGTGTTTTCATGACTCCGCTCCCACGGATGACGTCCCCCGCAATAAGCGCCGGTCGCGTTCCATGGTCAATCGCTCAGAGATCAGCCGACCAGCCTAATGAGAAACACCACTGCCGTTCCACCCAGGAGTACCAGCCCCACCCACGAGAGCACCAACATGCGGGTGCCTGGCCGATGCTCCGGCGCCACCTCGGCCGACGTGACCGCCTTCAAATTGAGATACCCCAAGAGGGGCGCGGTGAGAAACGAGACCACCGTCGCAAAATCGACCATGGTCGTCAAGTTCCCGACGAAGACCGAAAGCACCAGTACGGTGAGAGCAGCCAGCACCAGGAGCGCAGCCCAGTAGAGCCGCCCGGCGCTGGGTACACCGAGATCGTCCGCATGTCCTGGCCGCAGATTGACAATCGACCGCTCGATGGCCCGCGGGAATCCGTCGACGACCGTGATCGACGTCGAGAGCATGGTCGTGAGCACGGCGATCAACACGATGGGGCGCGTCCAGGCACCAAGCGTAGAGCTATAAAGGTGGACCAACTGTGTCGAGAAGACCGTCCCTGCCCCGCTAAACGATGTGCCCGAATCGAACATCACGCCGGCGCCGAGAATCAGAAAACAGAACGCGAGGAATGCCGTGCCCGTGTATCCGATGAAGAAGTCCAGACGCGCTTGCGCCACTGACGCCCGCCCACCGCTGTGATCGTCCTTTGCGAGCGTCCACAACGAGCTCCACACCGAGATGTCGATCGCCGAGGGCATCCACCCGACCAGGGCCAACAGGAACACGAACGGCACCGCACCCCGCACCGAACCGATCTCCGGAACCAGCGCGAATGTCGAGAAATCCACCCGTCCCAGTGTCACGACGGCTGCTGCAAGCGTGGAGAGCGCCAGACCAGCCAAGATGACTTTCACGACCCGATCCAGCAGCGGAAACCGACCGACCCAGAGTATTCCTGCGCACAGCAACAACACGAATGCGCCCGTCACCGGGATCGACCAGGTCAACCCGAATGCGTAGTTGACGAGGAACGCGGTGAACAAGATGATGGCCGTTTGGATGACGATTGACGTGCTGATCGTGATGAGGAAGTAGAGCCACAGCGCCCACCGGCCAATGTGACGATAGCCCTCCACCAGGCTCATTCCCGTAGCCGCTGCATACCGAGGGCCGTATTCGAAGAACGGGTACTTGAGAATGAGGGCCAAGATGATGACACCGCTCAGGGCCAACCCCGCATTGGCACCTGCACGGGTGGACTGCACCAAGTGGGACACCCCGATCGCGGCAGC
>JAOTWK010000321.1 GCA_029862935.1 Gemmatimonadota bacterium
CTCACGATATTGAGATCTTTCCGGCCCCAGTGGGACGGCATCTGCCGACCGCCGGAATTCGGATCGTCGGCCGCCGCGACTGCCGAAAGAAGCATTTCCGTCGGCGTCATTCCGAGAGCCAGACACAGCGCACGATCACGGTAGTAGGGGTAGAACCAGTCGTACCCCGGCTTGAGAAGCTTGCCAACCGCGACCAGCACAGCCTCGTGACCAGCTCCCGAGATCTGGAAGAAGATGCGGTTCTGGCGCTTGAGTTGGATCTCTTTGTCATCGAGCTGACGGGAGAGACTCATGATGCGGTAGATCTCGAGCAACTCAGCCTTCTCGAAGCGCGCCGTCCGTCGCCGCTTCGGTTGCTGGCTCGTGCCGCTCTTCGAATCCGCTCGGGAGGTCATGGCCGGTAATAATACTCGGTCAGCGAAGCTTCGTCAGCTTTCGCAGAGCGTCCAGCTTTTCCAATGCGGACTTCGACGGCGGACCGTCACCGATATTCACGATCGCATCGCGGATGTCGAGTAGCACTTCCAGAATCAGCTGTTCCCGCTGGAACGAGGCGTCGAGTTGCTGCATCCGCCCCTTGTCCTCCTGCGCGGAGGCTAGGCCGTATGCCTCGCGGTAGATGGACTCGAGGTTCGCAAGTATCCGCTCACGAGGACGTGCGTTCATGCTAGTCATCTCCGACGCAACGAAGTGTGGACGAGAAACCGTTACCGGCGGTCATGCCGCGTATCGGATGCCGACCACACCACTCGGCACTTTGGGAGTGAAGAACGTCGACTTCTGCGGCATCACCGCTCCGGCATCGGCCACGGCGAGGACAGCCTTTACAGGGGTTGCATTGAGCAGCACGCCGTACGCCGCTCGGCCGGTGCGCACCTCATCGATCACATGGGCGGAGTCCGAAGAATAGTCGATTCGCGCTGTCTCCCCCATGGCCGCCGCGAGGCGTTTCACGATCAACTCGTCGACCCTCGCGACGTCGAGCGCGGCCACGGCGGGCTCGCCGGCGAAGGGCAGGTCTCCGAGTCGGGCGCCGCTCTTGAGAAGCAGAGCAAGTGCCTGGCTGCCGGGAAGCACGAGCACGCACGCCGTACCGCGTGAGACAAGGGGCGCGAGCTCTTCCAAATAGTGCACCTCGGGCGGGAGTTCCCTGAGTTGGAATCGTTCACGGAACTGGGTAACCAAGGCTCCGGCATTGATCGGTGGCCCGTAGAGGATCCGGTGCGTCGGCACGACCACGAGCCCCGGATCGTCGATGGGAACAACGAGACACGGAATCCGGTCTGCCGACGGATTCTCACCAACGTACGTCACGGCCGTCTCGTACCGATGGTGGCCGTCGGCCAGGTATAGGGCACCGGACCCGGCGGCCGCGGCTAGCGTCTGGGCTTCGGCGCCTGCGACGTGCCAGATGGTGATGTCCGCTTCCTGAACATGGGCGCTTCCCCACGGTCGGCCCCGCATGGCCGCGTCGATTCCCTCACGCACAGCCCCACCGGGGTCTCGCGCCAGCATGAGTAGCTCCTCGAACATGGCTCCCGTGGCGCGGAGCAGCGCCAGGCGGTCGGCCTTTGGCCCACTGTGTGTTCGCTCATGTGGCTTGACACGACCAGTCGAGAACGGCTCCACTGCGATGCCACCAATGACGCCGGCACGGCTGACTGTCTGGCCGTCCGGCTGCACGAACGTCTGGCGCACCACGGTGACCGTCGGTGTACCATCACGCTCGAGCACGCCGCTCTCGATCCACCGGTCCAGAATCCCCGCGGCGTGGAGGTACGGATCGTCACCACCCTGCGGCAGGATATAGTGCACGATGTTGTCGGGATGCCGTGACGCGAGGCGTTCTCGCTCCGCTGGTGTGATGACGTCATACGGTGGCGCGAGGAGGTCGTTCAGTCGATCTCGCGCCGCAAAGCGGTATCCGTCAAACGGACGGACCAGGGCTCGGGATTGATCGAGGTTCAGGATCTTCCTCCTCGGAGAGGTCCGCAGCGTCGGCTGGCCATCAGCGTTGTCTTCCCTGCGACCACGGGCGGGCCGCCTGAGTCGCTCCCTCCAGAAGCTGCCTGTAGGATCCGAGTCGGCTCTCAGCGACCGCCCCGTCGGTCACCGCCGCTACGACAGCACACCCGGGCTCACGCAAATGACGGCAGTCGTCAAACCGGCATTTGGCTGCGACACGCTGGATCTCAGGAAACGCGGCAGCAACCTCTGGGGGATCCAGCCCCCACAGGCCGATGTCACGAAGGCCCGGCGTGTCCACCACGAAACCCGTTTCTCCAAATGGGTGCATCTCGGCAGCAACCGTCGTGTGCCGGCCACTCTGCGAGCGCCGGCTCACGGGGCCCGTCCGCAGCCGGAGGCCGGGTTGCAGCGCGTTCAGCACGCTCGACTTGCCAACGCCCGTCGGACCCATCAACAGCGACACACGTCCATGGAGGAACTCTTGGAGTTCCGATAGACCCCGACGTTCGGGGACGCTGGTCACAACCAGCGTGTAGCCTACCCGTCGGTAGAGAGCGGCGATCTCCGAGCAGTCAGCGACGAGGTCGCACTTGTTCACGACCATCACGATGGGGAGTTGACTGGCCGACGCGACTGCGGTGAATCGATCCATCAGGTGCGGATCCCAGTCGGGCTGGGCCGCTGCACCCACGACGACGACCTGATCGATATTCGCCGCAACCGCCCTCACCCCGCGTGACCGTCCTGGCGTCCGCCGCTTGAGCAGGGAGCGGCGAGGCCGCCGGTCCTCGATCGTGACGGAACCGTCGTCATGCGCCACAATGGAGACAAGGTCACCGACGAGCAGCGGGTCTTGGTTTCCCTGTTTGAGACGACCACGAAGACTGGCTTCCAGCGTTCGCTTGCCGGCGCGGACGACGTACCGACCGCCCGTCTTGGAGAGCACCATTCCCTCGAAGCCCACTACCAGTCCAGATGCTCCGCGTTTGCGGCAATCACGGCGTCG
Organism: Gemmatimonadota bacterium; assembly: GCA_029862935.1. Next base: position 2,975 of record JAOTWK010000321.1, read on the forward strand.
AGGTGACGCTTCACCTCGACGAGCGAGAGTTGCTGCAAATCGGCTTCCGCACGCTCGGGAGTGTCGGCGAAGGCCAAGTAGGGACTCTCCAGATGGCCGACCACGCGGTCCCCCTCGACCGACCACTGCACGAACAGCAGCGCGGCACCGTATCGGTCACCTGCATCGGGTACCTCGTCCACGTACACGGCCACGGAATAGGCGCGACCGTCAGGCCCTCCGAAGGCCGGTGGACGATCGTGCACGTCCTGATAGCCACCAAGCGTCGTGTCGTCACTCACCGACGGCGGAACGTCTCCTTTGCGATGCTGCCGACCATGAAACCCACGTTCGACGGACGCTCGGCAAGCCGTCGCATGAGGTACGGGTACCAATGTGTTCCGAACGGAACGTACACCCGCATGTTGTATCCCTGCCCACGCAGGGACTCCTGGAGATCGCGCCGCACGCCGTAGAGCATCTGGAACTCGAACCGGTCAGCACCAACACCACGCTCTTTCGCGAAGGCCACGGTCTCGTCGATCAGCACTTCGTCATGGGTCGCGATACCCGGATAGTTTCCGTGCTCGAGCAGCTTGCGCATGAGCCGCGAAAACGAGGCCCGCACGGCCGCTTGCTCTTGAAAGGCAACATCCGGTGTCTCGGCGTAGGCACCCTTACACAATCGGACCCGGGCTTTCAGGCTGACCAGGTCGTCGATGTCTCTTTCGGATCGCCGCATGTAGCTCTGAATCACGACGCCCGTGAGCCCATCATACTCGGGATACAGCACATCGTAGAACAGCCGTAGCGTCGCCTCCGTGTGTTTCGAGCCCTCCATGTCCATGCGGACGAAGGTGCCCGACTCCCGGGCCCGGTCCAGAATGGCGCGCATGTTGTCGGCGCACAGGGCCGTGTCGATATCGAGACCGAGCTGGGTAAGCTTGACCGAGACATTCCCATCGAGCTTCGCCGTGGCCACACCCTCGACGGTTCGAGTGATGGCATCGCGCGCCAGACGGGCTTCGGCGAGAGAGGAAACGCTTTCGCCCAACAGGTCGAGGCTCACCGTGATGTTGCGGGCATTGAGGGCATGCCCCGCCTCGATTGCGCTTTCCAGCGTCTCGCCAGCGACGAATCGTGTGGCAACGCGACGGGTGAGGCCGTTGCGCTTGATGAAGTCGAAGAGCCCTCGACGCTCACTGAGCCAGAGAAACGTGCTGCGTAACACGCGGCGCTAGTCGATCATTGGGGGTGGAAGGCTTCGCCGGCGCGCGCCATGGCGACCAACTGCTCGCAGGGCGTGAAGCGGTCCCCGTACTGCTGAGCCAGCGTCTCAAGCGTCGCAACGGCCTGGGGCAGTCCGACTTCGTCCAGGTACCGCAGCGGGCCGCCGCGAAACGCCGGAAATCCGATACCGAACACGGCGCCGATATCGCCGTCGCGAGCATTGCGAACGACCCCTGCGTGGAGTGCGCGCACGGCCTCGTTGAGCATGATGTAGACGAGGCGTGGCTGCACGTCGTCCCGCGGAACCTGCGGATCCGGGTGCGCTCCGATGATCTCGTACGCGGCCATGTCGACATCGCGACGCTTCCCGCCCTCGTAGCGGAAGAACCCTCGTTGGTTCTTCCTGCCGAGACGGCCGTCC
>JAOTWK010000322.1 GCA_029862935.1 Gemmatimonadota bacterium
GGCGTGCCGTTCACCACCAAGCCGGTCGTGGTCAAAACGCTCGCCCAGCTCATGCGGCGGTCCGGACGGGAAGTACTGATCGGCGAAGGGTCGGCCGCCGGCACCGGATTCAATGTCCGGGGCGAGGTCACCTACCGGACACGAAACCGCGAGATTCTGGACGGCATGCAGCGCTACATCTTCAATGCGTTGGGCTACACCGATCTCGCCCGCTCGCTTGGCATACCGCTCGTCAACCTCCACTCGGGCGACCTGGCCGAAATCGAGGTGCCGAACGGCTTTGCGTTCGACACCATCGCGCTGCACCAGTCGCTGACCGAGGTCGACCTGCTGTGCTCCGTACCGATGATGAAGACCCACGTGCTGGCGTCCGTCACGCTGGGCATGAAGAACCTGATCGGTCTGTATCCCGGAACGGTCTACTACTCGGTCCGGTCATGGCTGCATGACCAGGCGGCCATGGTCGAATCACCCGGTATCGCGTTCGAGACGATCGACATGGTGCGTGCCAGCAGGCTCGGGCTCACGGTGGTCGACGGGTCGATGGCGATGGAAGGTGACGGCCCGACAGGCGGGCGGCTGGTGCCGATGAATCTGATCATTGCGGGAACGAACCCGCTGGCTACCGACATGGTCGCCGCCGACGTCATGGGATTCGGCGTGCACGAGGTTCCCACGTTCACGTGGGCCTACCGCGCGGGTCTGGGACCGGGGACCGTGCGGGACGTCGAGGTGAGGGGAGAGCGGCTGGACGACGTGCGGCGCCCCTTCGTCAAGCCGAACGTGGTTCCCTGGCAGAGCATTTCGAAGACGTGGGGCGTGCAGGAGCTGTAGTGGCCGCCTGGAGTGAGCGCCGCGCGAGGAACCGCTGCAAGTTCAGCTCGGTGAGTACGCGCGGATCGTTCCAATAACTGGCGTCCACCGCGTTGAACCACCCTGAACAGGCGGTGAGGTAAGCAGGCGATGAGGCGGAAGGCTCCGCACAGCATCCCCCAACTGCCCAACCGGCTAACCGCTCGCCCGCTTGCCTCATACGCTCGGCCGGCTCGCTCTTCGCCTTGTGCAATGGGATCTCGGCCCGTTCTTTGGTGGGAGTTTCTCGTTCCCGCGAGCTACCCATGTACCGCTTCCTCGTAGGGCTTTTGTTTGTCGCACTCGTCCCCGGTCCGCTCCAGGCGCAAGAAAGACCGACCGTCCGCATCGGGATCGTGGTGGACGGCCACTGGGCCCGAAATGCGGAGGGTCTGGCACTCCTCGAGCGGGAGCTGACCGATCTCCTGCGCTCGGAATTCACTGTCGAGTTCCCGGCCTCGGCCCAGCTGGAAGCCGACTGGACGCTGGCCGGGGTGCGGGCGGCCACCACCCGGCTCCTCCAGGATCCGAGCATCGACCTGGTGATCACGTCGGGAGTGATCGGGTCGGTCGACGCGGTGCGACGAGGCGCGCTGCCCAAGCCCGTGATCGCGCCGTACATCCCGGACGCAGCCCTCCTCGGCGTCCCAGAAGTGGACGGGGGGAGTGGCATTCCCAACCTCGTCTACATCACGCACCCGACCCAGGTGCTGCGCGAGATCCAGGCCTTCCGTGAGGTCGTCGAGTTCCAGCATCTCGTGATTCTCACCAATCCGTACTACCTCGAGGCCGTCCCAGAGCTGCGCCAACGGCTGGACGAGGCAATGCGGGCGGTCGAGATGCGCGCCACACTCCTGCCGCTCGCGGAGGTGAACGAGACGACACTCGCTCGCCTTCCGGACGACGCCGATGCGGTGTTCCTCGCCTGGCTCACGAACCTCCAGGAGGGCGAAACCGAGCGGCTCCTTACCGCGCTGCGCGACCGAGCGCTCCCCACCCTGTCGTTCTTCATCGAGGACGTTCCGCGGGGCGCGCTCATGAGCTTGAACGGGGAGTCCTACTTCCCTCGTATTGCCCGCCGTGTGGCGCTCAATGCGCAGCGCATCCTGCTGGGTGAGGAAGCCGCGGCGATCCCGGTGGAATTTGCACGAGATGAGGAACTGACGATCAACATGGAGACCGCTCGGGCGATCGGCGTGTTCCCAAGCTTCAGCGTTCTCACGGAGGCCACGCTCATCAACGAGGTGCGCCAGAGTGTCGCGCGGGAGGTGACTCTGGAGAGCGTCATGAGGGAGGCGGTGGATGCCAACCTCCAACTGGCGGCGCAGCAGCGCGCCGCGGCGGCGGGGGAGAAGGACGTGACACTCGCGCGCTCGACCCTTCTGCCGCAGGTGGACCTTCGCGGTCACGGACTCATCGTCGACGCAGACCGCGCCGCCGCGAGCTTCGGGGCGCAACCCCAGCGATCGCTCACCGGAGGCGTCTCCGGAACACAGCTGCTGTTTGCCGAGGGAGCCTGGGCCAACCTGTCGATTCAGGGATCGGTGCAGCGAGCGCGGGAGTACAGTGTCGAGACGCTGGAGCTCGACATCGCGGCAGAAGCAGCGGTCGCCTACCTCAACCTGCTGCGCGCAAAGACGTTCGAGCGGATTCAGCGTGAGAATCTCGACGTGACGCGGTCCAACCTCGATCTGGCGCGCGTTCGGGTGACCCTCGGCAGTGCCAGCCCTGGAGAAGTGTTCCGGTGGGACGCGCAAGTTGCCAACGGCCGCCAAGCCGTGATCACGGCGAACTCGCAGCGCAACGTCGCCGAGATCGACCTCAATCGTATTGTGCGACGACCGCTGGAGGAACCTTTCATCCCACGCGAGGCGACGATGGACGATCTCCCGTTGATGCGTGGCACGCCGAGCGTGCACGACTACATCGAGAATCCCTACAGCTTCCGCGTGTTCCGCGCGTTCATGGTGGAGGAAGGGCTCGCGGCGTCGCCCGAGCTCATGGAAATCGATGCGACCATCGACGCCCAGCAGCGGCTGCTCGCGTCCGCCAGGAACGCCTTGTGGGCACCGACCGTGGCGCTGTTCAGCGACCTGGACTACGAGCTTGCCGCCGGTGGAGCGGGATCCGATCCCGCGGCGGGACTGCCGCCCGGTGCGGCGGTGGCGGACGATCTGGACTGGAGCGTGGGGGTGAGTGTGAGCCTGCCGCTCCTGGCGGGCGGCGCACGTGTGGCCGACGTGAGCCGGGTGAGCAGGGAGCTCGAGAGCGTCCGGCTCCGGCGCGCCGAAATCGCGCAGCGGGTGGAGCAGCGGATTCGATCCGCGCTCCATCGGGCCGGGGCGTCGCACGCGAACATTCAGCTTGCCAGGGATGCAGCCGCGGCAGCTCGGCGGAGTCTCGAGCTGGTGACCGACGCGTACTCGAGGGGAGCGGCCCGCCTGGTCGATCTGCTCGATGCGCAGAACGTTGCCGTCGTGTCCGATCTCGGTGCTGCCACGGCTGTCTACAACTTCCTGATCGATTTCGTGGACGTCGAACGGGCCGTGGGCTGCTATCAGATCTTCGCCGGCGAGGACGAACGGCGGGCATTCTTCGAGCGGTTGGACGCGTATGTCAGGGATGCCGACCTGGGCACGCCACGCTGACCACGTGAGGGTGTTTGTCATGAAACGACGATTCCATCTCTTGGCGATTGGCGTCGCGATGGGCTCTGTGAGCTGTGGTGGCAGTGACGTCGAGGACGAGCCGGTGGTCCGGCCGGTGCGCTATGTCGAGGTATTTCAAAGCGGCGGCGTTCGCGTGCGACGGTTCTCGGGGGTTGCCCAGGCGGCGGTCGAGGCACCGCTCAGCTTTCGCGTTGGCGGGACGGTGCAACAGCTCCCGGTCGGTGTTGGCGACCGCGTCCGGCCTGGTCAGGTGATCGCCGCGCTCGATCCGGAGGACTACCGGCTGCAGCGGCAGGATGCCCAGGCGGCGCTCCGTCGCGCCGAGGCGGAAGCGCGGAACGCCCAGGCCAGCTACGACCGGGTCCGCGGGATGTACGAGAACGACAACGCGTCGCTCACGGATCTGGAGGCGGCGCGAACGGCCGCGGAATCCGCGGAGCAGCAGGTGCGGTCGGCGACCAACCGGCTGGGACTTGCACAGCGGCAGCTCACGTTCGCGCGTTTGACGGCGCCGCAGGCCGGCGCCATTGCGGCCGTGAACGTCGAAGTCAACCAAAACGTTCGCGCCGGGCAGACGGTCGTGCTGCTCACGTCCGGGTCCGATCTGGAGGTCGCGGTCGCGGTACCGGAGGTGCTCATCGCGGAGGTTCGGGAAGGGAGCGCGGTCACCGTGACGTTCGATGCGCTTCCCGGGCAAACCTTCCCGGGGATCGTCACCGAAGTGGGCGTGGCGGCGACCGAAACCGGCGCCACGTTCCCGGTCACGGTGCGCCTGGACGATTCCGTGGAGGGTGTCCGATCCGGGATGGCGGCCGAGGTGGCGTTTCGATTCACGGCGCCGGGCGGCAGCGACGTGATCGTCGTGCCGCCAGTGGCCGTGGGGGAGGACCAGCACGGGCGGTTCGTGTTCGTCGTCGAGCCTGAGGAGGCGGGATACGGGATCGCGCGTCGCCGCTCGGTGGCGGTCGGCGAGCTCACGACCGACGGGCTCGAGATCCTCGACGGGCTCGAGGATGGTGATCGCGTCGTGACGGCGGGGATCGGGCAGATCGCCGACGGCCTCCGCGTTCGC
>JAOTWK010000323.1 GCA_029862935.1 Gemmatimonadota bacterium
TAGATTATGCAACAAAACAGGTCGCTTTGGGACACGTCCGCGATCAACCCTCTCTTGAATGACGAGGCGCGCACAAATCCCCGCTGACCGATTCCTCTACTCCCTCCAGGAGGCTTCGACATGCGTAGGGCACTAATTTCTGGCGCCGTGGCATTCGCCATCGTAGCCATGGCCTGTTCCGACGGACCATTGGTTGGTCCAGGCGACTCCCTCCCAGATCTCACGCCGCTCGCGAGTAGCACCAGCGGCATCGAGTGCGACGTCGTCGACTTCAACAGCTTCTCGCACGGTGATGCGATCACGTCGGTGTCGTTGTTTGGAGGCGATGCCGTGCTGAGCCTGAGCGCATTCCGCGATAAACCGGCCGGGGCCGTCGACGCGACGGCATATGATACGGAGCTGTGGGACCTTGGCAGTCGGCCAAACAACACGCACAACGACACACAGAGGAACATCTGGTGCAACGACGCCGCGAACGGAGGCAATGGCACTTGCGATGGCGTGATGGCCGTGATACCGGACGAAGATTTTGACGAAGACGGCGACGACACCCAAGGCGGCCGCATTACGGTAACAGGCTTCGATTCTGGGTTCGACTGGTCTGTTCGGAGCTACGGGGCAGTCGATGATGATGGAAGCCAAACCATCACCCTCTACCTAGATGGATCTCCGGTCGCAAACTCTGCGGGTCTGGGCGACGCCAGCGTGCAGGTCGTGACAACTGGTGACGGTGCCGTCACCGGCGAGGCTACGTTCGTGTTCAAAGGTTCGGGCGGCATCGATGACATCGAGATCTGCCGCTCCACGGGCTGCAACGGCGCCATTGGCGACTTCGTCTGGAGCGACGAGAACGGCAACGGCATCCAAGACGCGGGTGAGCCGGGCATCCCCGGTGTCACGGTCAATCTGCTCATGGGTGGCGACGTGGTAGCCACGACAACCACCGATGCGAACGGATTCTATCTGTTCAGCGGCCTCTGCCCTGGCACATACGAGGTCGAGTTCGTGGCACCGGAGAACTTCGAGTTCACAAACCCGAACGTCGGTGGAGACGATACGGTCGACAGTGATGCCGACCCCGTGACCGGACGGACCGGACCGATCGACCTCGCGGATGGCGAGACCGATCTGACGTGGGATGCCGGGTTCGCACCGTGTGCACCGTGCAGGGGCGGCGTGACGAGCGTTACGCTCAAGCTGCTGACGGGTGGCACGCCATTCTTCGATGTCGGGAGCGGCGCGACGGTGGAATTTCTTGGCGACAACACGTACCGGATCAGCGGACCGCTCAAGGGCGACGGGACGCTCGATAAGCTCAGTGATTTCGAGATCTTCGTGGACGGTGAGCAAAACACCAAGATCCACACGAGCTGCTCACAGCCCGTCGACCCCGGACTGATGTACGGGAGCTTCTTGATCGTTGCGTCGTCCAGCAAAGACAACGGCCCAATCTGCCCGCTTGGCGATTGCAGCTCCGAGCTGCTCGAGCAAAAGCTCAACGACAACAAGTTCGAGTGGAAGATCGAGAACACCGGCATCTCGAGCCTCGTTATCAAGTCCATCGACGTCAGTTGGCCCAGCGCGTTCGGCGATCTCAAGAAGATCGAGCTCGACGGCACGATCTACGAGGGCCCGACAGCCGGACCCAGCCTGAGCCTGATGGAAGGTGACTTCCTGGGGATCCCGAAGAACCGCTGGATCAAGCCGGGCGACGACAAACGGCTCAAGTTCGAGTGGAAGAACGACATCTTCTCCGCAGCGGACTTCTCGATCACCGTCATGTTCTACGGTAGTGACAACGAGACCTGCATCCTGGAGTTCTCGGGCGAAGAGGAACCGGGTAACGGCGGTCTGAGCTGCGCCGATGGCAAGCCGCAGGTGCTCGTCATGGAGTACACCGGCGTGAACTGCCTCGGTCCGTCGTGCAACGACCAAGCCGATGGCAAGGTCACGGTGAGCGGCGATCCGACCGGCGTGGTACCGGACGTCTGGTACAAGGCCGGGAAGAAGAGCAACCCGTTCGACGGCGGCTCTGACCTGTCGAGATGGGGCATGGGCCAGGTAGCCGATGGAACGCTGTCCATCAACGCGCCCTTGGGCGGTGACAGCAAGCTGGCTTCGGAAACGTGGGTGCACCTGTACTCCAACGCCAGCTTCACCACTGTCTTCCAGTCGATCAGGTTCCATACCTCTTGCTCGCAGCCGCTCGCTCTGGAAGATGAGTTCGGGAGCCTACGCCTCATCGAGTACTTCCCCGAACCGTAGGAGACCGTGAGGGCTTGACCCGTTAGGGTCAGCCAAGGTCAAGGGGGGCAGGCACGTTAGTTGTCTGCTCCCCTTTCTGCTGGCGAAGCCATGACCAGCACCGCTGTCTCTCCTGAGCGTCCCCGGATACCTCAGATGGATGCTTGGCTCGTTCGGCAACAGGCAGCCTACACGCATCACCAGTGGGCCGCTGAGGCGTATTCCCCTTCCGGAGTATCTGATACGGAGTTACAACAAGTCGTGCGGGGTAGTGGGATTGAGTAGAGATGGGATTATGAGTCCGCTGCTCTAACCCCTGAGCTAAGGGCCCGCAAGAGGCAATATGATTGGGCCCCGTGGGGGAATCAACCGGTGAGCGGGATACGAATGATAAGGGTCAGGGCACGAGGGATCAGGCTTCACCGGATACGCAACGGGATCCGATCGCGTGAGAGCGGCGCCGTACGTTGGGGCACGTGATTGGTGAGGGTGGCAGATTGCGGTATCGCGCAGTTCATTCTCCGGCATGGCTATGACGCTAACTTGCAGGCGGCAGTGCCATATCTTGACGATCAGCTGCGCCCTCCTTCTCATGGGGCCGACTTCTGCCGCCGTCGGTCAACAACTTCCGGCAAATGCCCGACTGCCACTGGAGCACTGGTCTGTTCCGTTTCTGGAGCATCTCATTCAGCGACGGGTCATTTCCGATCCGAGTCCACTCATGCGGCCGTGGCGGGTCGGGGAGCTCGCTCAGGAGTTACACGGCGTCGACACGACGGCACTGTCTGCTGCAGAGCGTCGCACTCTCGGAGAAGTGATGAAGGAGCTTGGGTCAAGGCGCTCGCGCCCAAGCTACCTCGCCGGAGTCGGCGGGGGATTGGCGGCCTCCTCGTATTCGCGGCGCCCAGCATTCGAGCTGCGTGAGGCGGGGGGCAGCCGGGTGACGCCCGAACTGAGGGCGACGCTCTCGTTCGAATTCGGGCCAGGCCTGCTCATGGTGGACGGGCGCTGGCTCGAGGATCTCGAAGTGGATCCGGACTACGCGGGCACGCCAGGCCGCATGCAGCTCAAGTCCGACGCCGCGTATGGACTCTTCAACTCGACCTATTTCGATCTCGATATCGGTTCACTTTCCAGGGACTGGGGGCCGCACGGGTTCCCCGGTCTCCTCGTTTCGAATTGGCCGCTCAACTACGATCACCTTTACCTGGAGCTGGGACCGCGACGGCTGCACCTCTCGATGCTGCTCACCGAACTCGACGATGCTGCCAATCCCCAAGGCGAACTCGCGAAGCGCTATTTCGTGGCGCACCGGCTCGCGGCCACGCCCCTTAAGTGGCTCGATCTGGCTCTCTGGCAGGGGACGGTGTTCTCCGGTGTGAACCGGAATATCGACCTTGGCTTCCTGAATCCGATCCAGTTCACCAACATCTCGCGGTCGCAGCGACGGGTAGATTCGAACGTGATGCTCGGCGGCGACGCCCAGGTGCGAACGGGTCAGTTCATCCTGTCCGCGAGTTTGTTCGGAGACGATTTCGATTTTGGGAGTGGCGAGCCCTATTCGTTTGGCGGGACCGTCACCGCGTCCACGAGTCTGGGCAGCACCTCGGTGTGGCTCGGGTACACCCTAGTGTCGAACCTCGCCTACCGTTCCAGTGTCCACATCGAAAGTCCATTGGTGGGAATCGACTCGAGCCGACAGCGTTTCGGAACGGGTCTGGGACGGAACTTCGCGGATTACGACCAGCTCACACTTCGCCTGACGATCGTCCCGGTCGCGGGGCTCGTGGCACGACCAGAACTCACGATGCTCAGGCAGGGCGAAGGTGATCCGCGGGACCCCATGCCACCGGTTGCGGACTATCCAGACACGCCGGTCTTCCTTGACGGCACGGTGGAGACCACGTTCCGCCTGGGGTTGGCCCTCACACTCCGGCCTCTCAGTGGCGCGACCCTCGACCTGTCGGGTGGCATTCACCACATCCGCCATCCCAACCACATGGCAGGGACGTCCCGAACGCGAGGCGTGGGAGCCATCACGGCCAGGTACCTCCTCCAGTTCGGCGGACCGATCCGACACCCGTAGGCCCGGCCTGGAGGCGCTCACGGGGGAAGGCACGCGGGCGACAGTGTGAGCGCGACAATCGGGACTTGAAACACCAACGCCCGTGGGGCACCGGCTGCAACGAGTTACAGCAAGTAGTGCGGGTGGGGGAATCAACTGGAGAGCGAGAAAGGGAAACGGGATATTGACAGCTTGGACAGGGACAAAGGACAAGGGGCGCGGGATAAGGCGCAAGCCGACAGCACCGCTTCAGCTAACTGCTGAGGGCTGAAAGCTGAA
>JAOTWK010000324.1 GCA_029862935.1 Gemmatimonadota bacterium
GGGGGATCGAATAATGGCCCTATGGGACAAGGGTGACAGCGTCGACGAGGCGATTCTCGCCTTTTCCGCCGGTGACGAGTATCGGCTCGATGAGCGGCTCGTCCCGTACGACTGTCGCGCGTCGATCGCCCACGTGCGGATGCTGGAGACCGTCGGCGGGGTCACCGCCCACGAACGCGACCAATTGATCGCCGGCCTGGAGGAGATCACGCGACTCCACGCCGCTGGTGAGTTCGTCATCCAGCGGAACCAGGAAGACTGCCACACGGCGATCGAGGAATGGCTCACCACGCACGTCGGCGTCGCGGGCAAGAAGATCCATCTCGGACGCTCTCGCAACGACCAAGTGCTGACGGCGCTGAGGCTGTACGAACAGGAAGCGCTGGGCGGTATCCGCGAGCGACTCGATGCGTATCGGCACGCCCTGGCCGACCGGGCGGCGGCCCAGGGCGACCTACCGATGCCGGGTTACACGCACATGCGCCGCGCCATGCCGACAACGGTCGGCACGTGGCTCACTGCGTTTGTGGATGCCGCGGACGACGACCGCATGATGCTCGACGCGGTCTCGGCCCTGATCGATCGATCGCCCTTGGGCACCGGTGCCGGCTATGGCGTCCCCGTGTTCGACCTGGATCGCTCGGCGACATCAAAGGAATTGGGGTTCGCAGCAATCCACCACAACCCGATCTCCGCGCACATGAGCCGCGGGAAATACGAGGGGGTTGTTCTCTCAATCTTGAGCCAGACGCTTTGCAGTCTCAACCGGTTGGCGACGGATCTGCTGATCTTCTCGATGCCGGAGCTGGGATTCGTGCAGCTGCCGGCAAGTCTCTGCACCGGGTCGTCCATCATGCCACAGAAGCACAACCCGGATGTGCTCGAGCTCGTGCGTGCCAAATACCACGTGATCTTGGCTGAGGAATTCAAGGTCAAGAGCCTGATCGGCAATCTGATGACCGGCTACCAGCGTGATCTCGGCCTCACCAAAGCGCCGGTATTCATCGGATTCGACACCACGCACGCGTCTCTCGAGATCATGTCGCTGGTGATCAAGGCGGTGGAGATCGATGCAGCGGCGTTGCGCGCGGCGATGAGCGAGGATCTCTATGCGACCGAAGAGGCCTACCGCTTGGTCAAGGATGGCACGCCGTTTCGCGACGCCTATCGGCGGATTGCAGAGAAGTACCGGAAATCGTAGAACCGCGCGCCTCGCCGTGCACCCTGCGAGGGCGAATGGGCTACAGTGGCGAGACAGGCAAGGACCGAACCATGATACGCACTCAGGGGGTCAGCGCCTGAGGTGTCGGTTCGATCCCCGCCCGCTCATCTCGCTCTTTTTGCAAGAAGGTTGCCAGCCAATCCGGCGCCATTGCGGCGATGTCGTGTTAGCCCCCGCGTCCGGTGCTCGACCGACACAGCACAGCCGATGCGTGGGCGCAGCACCGTCACCTCAGGCCAATGGCGGCTGTTGCGGAGGGACGGCGAGCGTCTCGAGCGCGACTTGCGGCCCAGGGGGCCCAGCGCTATAACCGAGAAACCTCTTGCGCAACCACCCGTGCCTTCCACCCACAAACGGAGAGAATTATGGCTCGATCACTGGCTCTTTGCATGGTAGGTCTCACATCGGTCGCACTGATGGCCTGTGCGCCAGCGGCACCCGACACGGCCGCCGACGTCGAAGCGGTGAAGCAGGTAACCGCGATGGAGGCGCAGTCCGTCAATGCCGGCGATGTCGACGGCCATCTCTCGACCCTCACCGCCGACGCGAAGGCATTGCCTCCCAACGAGCCCATGCTCACCGGTACCGACGCGATACGAGGATGGATCGAGGGGTTGCACCAACAGTTCACGACCAACCTCGTCTACAGCGAGTCCGACGTCGTGGTGTCGGGCGATTTGGCCGTCGAACGGTTTACAGGAACCCTGACTTTCACGCCAAAGGGTGGTGGCGTCCCGATGGTGGAAGACCTCAAGGGAGTCCACGTCTTTCAGCGGCAGGCGGACGGAAGCTGGAAGATCACCATAGATGTGTGGAACAGCAGCGCACCCGTGGGCATGTAGGCTGGTTCCTCTCGCCGGCATGCGCCTGAGGCGCCCGGCATTCTGCCGGGCGCCTCCTGGGTCTCAGGTCACTCGGCGCCAGCCGCGCTCGCCCCGCCAAACTCCAGTACACCGCCGCAGTCGTTTGACAGCCTACTATTATTCCCTCACCGCGCATTGCCGTGAGTGATACCGTGGACCTCTGGAAAACCATAGTCGACATTCTGATTCTGCTTGCCGTCGCCATGCTGCTTGGCGGCGTGGCAGGCCGACTCAAGCAGAGTCCACTTCTAGGCTATCTGCTCGCCGGGTCGCTGCTCGGTCCCAATGCGCTCAACCTGGTACGCAGTCACGACGCGGTCATGACCGTCGCGGAGCTGGGCGTGGCTCTCCTCCTGTTCACCATCGGACTCGAATTCTCTTGGCGGCGGCTCCGAGCGGTCGGCCCGATTGCGCTGGGCGGCGGTACGCTCCAAGTGTTGGTGACTGGCGCGGTGGCGAGTGGTGTGTCCCTCTTGGCAGGACTCGACATCCGTGCGGCGATCGCGATCGGGGCGATGATCGCCTTGAGCAGCACCGCCGCCGTGATCCGCTTGCTCGCCAACCGAGCCGAGATCGACGCCATCCACGGGCGGAACGCGGTCGGCATTCTGCTGCTGCAAGACATCGCAGTGGTGCCGCTCACCCTCATCGTGGCCGCATTGAGCGGTGGCGGCTCCGTCGCGGCGATCGGTGTGGCGCTCGCCCGCGCCGCGGGCGTGGCCGCTTTGGTGGTGGGGACGCTCCACGTGCTTCTCAACTATCTCCTTCCACTCCTCTTCTCGGCCAACGTCGCCGGCCGCAACCGCGATCTCCCGATTCTGATCGCGATCGTAACCGCCGTCGGCGCAGCGACTCTGTCGCATGCACTGGGGTTCTCCCCCGTCCTCGGTGCGTTCATCGCTGGATTGCTCCTTGCCGAGTCGCCGTATGCGACGCAGATCCGGGCGGACGTGGTGCCGCTGCAGACACTGTTCGTTACGCTGTTCTTCAGCTCGATCGGCATGTTGGGGAATCCCGCATGGGTGGCGGAAAACTGGCTGCTGCTCGCTGCCGTGGTCGTGGCCATCGTCCTGGGGAAGGCTGCCATCACGGCCGGCATCGTGTCCTTGTTCAAGTCCCCCATCGGGCCGTCGGTCGCGACGGGCCTCGTGCTGGCGCAGGTCGGTGAGTTCTCCCTCGTGATAGCCGTGCTCGCCCAAGGCGGCGAGATCATTGGCGCGCATCTCTTCGACCTCGTTCTCGCGGCGCTCACGATCACGCTTTTCTTGACACCGTTCCTGGTGGCGCTCGCGCCGCGTCTTGCCACCGCCGTGGGATCGCGCTCAGGAACCGCCGTCAGTCCGTTGACGACCGCCGAGCACGCAGCACGCATGAGCGGCCACCTCGTCATCGTTGGATTCGGTCCCGCTGGACAGCGTGTTGGAGAATCCCTGCTCGGCGAGTCCGGTCTCAAGATTCTCGTGGTCGACATGAACCCGGAGAACGCCGATGTGGCTCGTGCCTATGGGCTCGAGACCCATGTGGGCGACGTGATGCGCGAAGAGATGCTGGAACGCGTTCATATCCGTACGGCCGCCGCCGTGGCTGTGACGGTTCCCGACCCCCGCACCGCGCGCCACATCGTGCAGCGCGTGCGGTCGGCTGTTCCAGACGCCATCGTCGCCGTCCGGTCACGCTACCACGTGCACCGTTGGCAGCTGGAAGTCGCGGGTGCGCATGCGGTGATCGACGAGGAAGATCAGGTGGGCATCGCCATGGCCGAGGAACTGCGCGAGCGTCTCCGCGCACCGCATCCGAATGAGCCGAGGGAGACCGTTTGAGTCATCAGTTGTCTGCGATGAGTTATCGGTGAATACTCTGAGAACCGACAACTGAGAGCTGAAGACTGTCTCTGCCGCCCTGCCGTCCTGCCGCTTCTCGAAGAATGACACTCACATCCCTGCGAGGCGCTGCCGCCTTGGTGGTTGCGAGCCAGTTCGGCTGCGCCAGCTCACAGCCGTCGGCATATGACCAGTTCACGGTCCTGCCGGAGACATTCTTCGAGACCACCCGGACCATCGCGCTCTTTGCATTATCCGCGGAGGGCGACGTCGATGTGCCCCTGTGCGTCGACAGTATTTCAGAGCACGCGATGAGCGTCCGATTGGCAGCAGCCGGCTTGACGGTCATTCCGTCGTTCGTGCAGCAGGAAATCTGGCTGCGGATCACTGAAGACGCGGGTGGCTTCTACGATCCCATTACCGGCGCACTCGACGAGGAACGGTTCGAGGCCGGTGTGGAGCAGTTCAGAGCCGAACTCAACGCGAAAGCGGCACCGGACGCGGTTCTCTATCCGCACGTCTGGCGTGTGGAAGTGCCCGCCTCAGGGGGAAAGGCGATGTGGGATGGCGTATCGGAATCCGTGTCGTACCGCCTAGGGGGTATCGTGTCCGCGCTCTCCTACGTCATCGTCATCGAGGATCCGAAAGGCATTCCGCTCTTCGTGAACGGCGGGGGA
>JAOTWK010000325.1 GCA_029862935.1 Gemmatimonadota bacterium
CGTCCGCCATGTCCGACTCAACAAGCCGCTTCTCGTCAAGATGAACGGGAAAGAGAACCGTGGGGTCATCCTTAAGCCGGGCACGATCGACGGCTCGTTCGATGTCAACGCGACGGAGCCGTGGACGTCCTGACTTCGACCGCGCTCAGCCCCACCTAGTTCGATATGACAACGGGGGTCTCGACGACCCCCGTTTGTTTGTCATGGCAATGAAACGAACGCCGAGTCACTTCTTGTATTTCACTGAACACCCGTAGGGCTGCGTGCGCGGCACGCTGACCGCGCGGCCCGCCATGGCCTCGTCGAGCGCTGCCACGAGGTAGTTGTGTGCCCCATCGATGTCGGCGAGGCGCGCGGTTGGCCGGTCGTCGATTGCGCCGTTGTACAGCAGCGTCCCTCGTGGATCGATCACGACCATCTGCGGTGTGGTTCGTGCGCCATACGCCTTCCCGACGTCGCCCTCGGGATCGAGTAAGACGGCGCTCGCCTTGTTGTTGTGTGCCTCGTTCTGCACGTTCATCTCGTCAGCAGGGTAGTAGCCCTGCTTTCCCGGCGCCGACGACACGATGGCGAGCCATGCTACACCGTCTTCGCGGTATTTGGCCTGGAGATCCTGCATGTTCTGGCTCTTGTAGTGCTTCTGCACGTACGGGCACCCGTAATTCAACCACTCCAGCACGACCCACTGACCACGGTAGTCCCCAAGCGCGTGCTGATTCCCATACGTGTCGGGCAACGTGAATGTCGGAGCCGGTGCCCCGATTGCCGGATCAGAGAGTTGTGCTGCTGCTGGGGTGACTCGACACAGCGCGGCAACAGCCGTCAGGCTGAACACGAGCGCCCACAAACGAGATCGTCGCATGATCCTAGGCTCCTGGCATGGACACTGTCAGTTACGGCGTCGGCGACGCAGCCGCCGGCCCATCGTCGAGCGCTGCCAGTGCTTCCAACACAATGCGCTTGGTGAGGATGACTGGCAATACCCGGGCGGGAGCCCAGAGATCCGCGGGATAGAGCACGTAGAGCGGCACACCGCTCCACGCGAAGGACTCGAGGGCCGCGGTGATCTCTGGATCGCGCCGGGTCCAATCGGCCCGGAGCAACGTGACTCCGCGTTGCTCGAAGGCTTCGAGGATCTCCTCAACATCGAGGACCACCCGTTCGTTGACCTTGCAGGTGAGACACCAGTCGGCCGTGAAATCCACGAAAACAGCACGACCCGCGGTGCGCAGCTCCCGGACACGGTCGTGCGAGAACGCCTCCCATCGATCGGGCATGCGCGCTGCCGACGTTGCCTGCAGGCCGGCCCCGTGGATGGCGAACGCGGTCCCGAGCACGATTGCCGCTAACGCCAATCCCCGGGTCAGCGCGTAGCGGCCCCTGCTGACGGTGAGCCGGTTCCATCGCCCAACGAGCCATGTCGCGAATCCGAACGACAGGAGACCTGCCGTCAACCACGTTGCACCGTCGATCCCGGTCTGACGGCCGAAGACCCAAACGAGCCAGATGGCCGCGCCGAACATGGGGAACGCCAGCAGCTGCCGCAGCGTCTCCATCCACGGGCCGGGTCGCGGAAGTCGACGGAGCAGTTGCGGGGCCATTGAGAACACAACGTAGGGAAGCGCCATGCCGAGGCCGAGCGACCCGAAGATGAGGAGGGTTGGGACGGCAGACTGGGTGAGCGCGAATCCCAGCGCCGTACCCATAAATGGCGCGATGCAGGGCGTGGCGACGACGGTTGCAAGGACGCCCGTGACCACCGACGACGCATAGCCTCGCGAGGTCGAAGCGACCCCGCCGAGTCGCGTGAGCGAGGTGCCGATTTCGAACACGCCCATGAGGTTGAGTCCGATGGAGACGAACAATGCGGCCAGCGCCGCCACAAAGGTCGGCGACTGCAGCTGAAAGCCCCATCCAAGTTGCGTGCCGCCCGCGCGTGCCAAGAGAAGGACGGCGGCGAGTGTCCAGAATGAGAGCACCACCCCACCGGCGAATGCCACACCATGGCCGCGGATCCGCTTGCGATCGGCTCCGCTCTGCTGCACAAACCCGAGGATCTTGATGGCGAGGACCGGGAACACACATGGCATCAGGTTGAGGATCATCCCACCGACGAACGCGAACAGCAGAGCCGCAACCAGCGTCACGTGACTCGTCGTTCCTGGCGCTCGCGCTTGCAGCTGAACCTCGACGGCGAGTGCGCGGGCCGAGCCATCCCACGTGTGTCCTTCTTCCAGAACCGCCGTGCCCCGCATTGCCCCGGCTGGGGAGGCGGCAAACTCGGAGCGGGTGAGAGTGAGCCGGTATCCGTCCTCGACCACCGAGAGCGGCTGGGGCGCGGCGTGCGACACGATGCCCGCGTCCGCGGAAAAGAAGTAGACCCCGTCGAGCGATCCGTTCCAACCCTCAGGCGGGTCCAGGTCGATGGTGAAGCCTCCGGCCGTCGAGGTGCCGTGCACCACCCACTGCTCGAGGCGAACCGGCAGGCGGCGGCTGGTCTCGGCAATCGCGGGTGCCGAGCGCGGGTCGGGCGCCGCGGCGGCCGCCACTGGGAGTGAGAGGGTGAGGGTGGCACTGGCCGGCAGGCAGATCTCTTCACACACGACCCAGTCTGCCAGCGCATTGAGCGAGACCGTCGAGCCGAGCGGCAGATCGCGCGAGGGCTGGAGCTCAACGAGGAGAAGAACCTCCCCGTCGTAGCCGTAGCTCACCAAGGGAAATGCCTCGATGCGTCGTGGGAACGGCCACTGAACGGCGCCGGCAGTCACCTCAGGCGGCAGCGACCACTCGATGACCGTGGTACCGCCGGCATCGCCGGGGTTTTCCCAATAGCTGTGCCACCCGTCGTCCATGGTGAGGCGAAGCGCGACGGTGAATGGCTGCCCGGGTTCGATCGCAGTGACCGCCGCCACCAGCTCCGCGTCACTGTGCGGACTCGGGTCGCTAAGGTCCTGCGCCGCCAGCTGCGCCTGGTGCGCGCCGACACAGAGTGAGGCGGCGAGCACAACACCGCCTGCACGCCGCAGTGTGAAGCTGGTCTCGTTCACCCGGTGATCTGGAGCTTGGGTCGTAGGTGCTCCAACATATCGCGTGTCATCGCTGCCAAGTCGAACCTGGGAGTCCAACCCCACTCCTTCCGAGCGGCAGTGTCGTCGATGGAACGGGGCCATGAGTCCGCGATCCCCTGGCGGACGGGATCGACTTCATAAGAAATCGTGAAGTCGGGAATGTGCGTGCGAATTTCTGCGGCCAGCTCGTCGGGTGTGAAATTCATCGCCGTCACGTTGAACGCGTTCCGGTGCTCCAGCTGCGTCGCGTCCACTTCCATCACGCCAATGGCCGCCTCAATCGCATCGGGCATGTACATCATGTCGAGTCGAGTGTCTCCCGCGAGGAAGCACGTATAGCGTTGGTGTCGCAGTGCTTCATAGAAGATCTCCACCACGTAGTCGGTTGTGCCGCCACCCGGCGGTGCCACATAGGAGACCAGTCCAGGATAGCGAACGCCTCTCGTGTCGACGCCAAACCGATGGTGGTAGTAGTCACACAGGAGTTCGCCAGCCACCTTGGTCACGCCGTACATACTGGAGGGTCGCTGGATGGTGTCCTGGGGCGTCCGGTCAGGTGGGGTCGTGGGGCCGAAGGCGCCGATCGAGCTGGGCACGAACACGGCACACCTGTGTTCACGGGCGACCTGCAACACGCGATACACTCCACCCATGTTCACGTCCCACGCAACGTCTGGCTTCTGCTCGGCGACGGCGGACAAGACGGCCGCCAGATGGTAAACGACGTCGACGTCGAACCGGGTGACCGCGCGGTGCAATTGTTCTTGTGACGTGCAGTCGACGTGCACGAACGGTCCGTTGGAGTCGGCCGTGTGAGACGGCGTGCGAATGTCGGAGGCGACGACATTGTCGGGCCCATACCGCTCCCGCAGTGCCGGCACGAGTTCCGCGCCGATCTGTCCGAGTGCCCCTGTAACGAGGATCCGTTGCACTACACCTCCCGATGCGAATGCCTGCCGCGGTCGGACATCGTATCCCCTAGTCGGTCAACCTACAAGGGCGGACTCAGGGCAGCAGTTTGCGTTTCTTCGCTGCGGCCTCGAGCTCGGCCTGGAATCGGGGGTCGGCGATGCGGATGAGCGCTTCCGCGCGTTCACGCAGGTTCTTGCCGAAGAGGTTCGCCACGCCGTGTTCGGTGACCACGTAGTGTACGTCTGCGCGGCTCGTCACCACGCCGGCTCCCTGTTTGAGGAACGGCACGATCCGTGACATCTCACCGCGCTTGGCGGTTGCTGGCAACGCAATGATCGGTCGGCCGCCTTTCGAATGGGCCGCACCGCGAATGAAGTCCACCTGACCGCCGAACCCCGAATAGATGTACGGCCCGATCGAGTCCGAGCAGACCTGGCCCGTCAAATCCACCTCGAGCGCCGAGTTGACAGCGACCATATTGTCGATCTGACTCACGACTTCGGGGTCGTTCACGTGGCTCACGGGATGGGCCTCGATGAGCGGATTGTTGTCCAGGAAATCGTAGAGCTCTTCGGACCCCAATGCGAACGTGCACA
>JAOTWK010000326.1 GCA_029862935.1 Gemmatimonadota bacterium
CAGGTGCGAACTGGGGAGGTACCCTCCGTGTTGCTCACAGCTTCCGCAAAGACCAGCAGCGCATTGTCGTACCATCGAGCGAGCTCCGCCCGGGCAGCAGCATCGCCGCCGGTAAATGCCGCACCTTCGCGTACCGCGTGATCGGGAAAGCTGTCATCGGGCCGATGAAACTCGCGATGACCCAAGTCGGCCACCTCATAACGATGCATCATTTCGGCAAGCCATGCATAACCCTTGTCGAGTATCGTGCGGTCGAGTGGCAGGTGCTCCATGGCTTCTTCATCGCTGTCGAGAATCGTCAAAGCGAACTCTCGAAGGTCCAGGCCGACAGCAATCGACGGAGATGATCCGACCGGTCGTGTCACGAAGGTTGCATCGTTCGCGATCCAACCGAGGTTTGCGTGACTGAAATCTGGCACTTCGTCCAACAGGGCGAGCGGCACGGCACCGACGAGCTGTACTGCCCAGTGAAGCTCGAGTCGGGTGTCAGCCAGGGCCGCTGGTGAGATTGTACCAAGCGCCTGCCAATCCGATGGGGGGACGTCGATTGTAGTCATGCGCCCTTCCTACACGAGTTCCGGATCGGTCATGATTTCGATAAGGCTCGGGCCATCGTGCTTGAGCCCTTTGCGGAGTGCGTCGTCCAACTGAGATGCGTTGGTCGCCCGGACGCCCAGCGCGCCACACAGGGTGGCATACTCGGAGAAGTTGGGATTGTGAAGTGAAGTCTGCCACACATCCCAACGTCCCGCACGTTGTTCCTTTGAGATCTTCCCGAGTTCGTCGTTATTCAACAGTACATGCGTGATCTTCATGCCGTACTTGACGGCTGTTGTGAGCTCGGCCATGTACTGCCCAAACCCGCCGTCGCCGGTCACAGCCACGACGGGACGCCCCTTGAACGCGGGATCGTCTTCCTGGGTTGCGGCCCACGCACCCATGGCCGCTGGATATCCAAAACCGATCGAGCCCAGGTAGCCAGACATCAAGACAGCCTGCCGAGTGCACTCGAAGTATCGCCCGAAGGAGTACGTGTTATTGCCGACGTCGACAGCGATGATGGCGTCTTCCGGTACGAGTCGACTCATGGCGGCAAACACGGAGGCTGAGTTGATGCCTTTGCCGCGACCTTCACCGAGCCGGCGCTCCTTTTCGGTGCGCCAGATACTCCACCGCTTGGACACATCGGGCCGTTGATCCTCCGTCTTGGCTCTCTGCACCCGATCCTTCAGGATCTTGGCGGTGATGCCGATCTCCCCCCAGACGGGAACGGCCACTGGGTGAAACTTGCCAAGGATCATGGGATCGAAGTCCACCTGGATGGTGGGGATCTTGGGTGTGATGCCCGTGTGGTTGCTGAAACTGGCACCAAACACGAGTAGACAGTCCGACTCGTTCATGAACCAGCTCGCGACCGGTGTGCCGGAGCGGCCGAGCACCCCACCGGCCAATGGATGGTGATCGGAGATGAGTCCCTTGCCCTTGAACGTGGTGAGTACGGGACTCCCGAGGCGCTCGGCGAGTTCGATCACGGCCGGCATTTCGAATCGCGCCCCGTGTCCCACGATGATGACCGGGCGCTTGGACTGCTCGATGAGTGCCACCGCTTCGTCAATCGATTCCTGAGGCGGCGTAATGGTGCGCGGTGTCACGCGTCCCTGGGGACTCCCCGCCTTCGCCCTCTCCTTGGCAGGAAGCGTTTGCACTTCGTCGGGGAAGATGAGATGTGACACACCCCGATTCAGGATTGCGCTCTTGAGCGCCAGGTTCACGAGCTCCGCGTGCCTGCTCGTATGGAGCGCAGGTTGGGTCCATTGGGCGACCTTGCCGAACGCGGCCTGCAAATCGACTTCCTGGAACGCACCTGGACCCAGCACCTGTGTGTCGACTTGGCCGGTCAAAGCCAGCACGGGCGAACGGTCGACGTTGGCGTCCCACAGCCCTGTGAGGAGATTGGTCGCGCCCGGCCCCGCGATGGAGAAACACGCGGCCGGCCGGCCCGTGAGCTTGCCGTACGCCGACGCGGCGAACGAAGCCGCCCCCTCGTGGCGGATCCCGAAATAGGTGAGCTTGCCAGCTGCTTCCTGCCGCCGCAGCGCGTCGGCCAGCCCGAGGTTGGAGTGTCCCACCATGCCCCACACGAACCGCACACCCCAATTGGTCATGGTTTCGGCCATGACGTCACTCACGGTGCGCTCGTGCGGCGCCTCGGTCTCGATGCCCACATACACGCCATCGTCCCGAACCTCAACAGGAAACGTCGCAATCATATCCTCGAAGCCACCGGGGGAGCGTCCGGTGGCCGGGTGAAAGTCCCAGCCATGCCATGGGCAGCGGAGCCAGCCATTCTCGATCGATCCCTCACCGAGCGGCCCACCCTGGTGGGGACACGCGTTGTCGAGGGCGTGATAGGCCCCCTCGAAATGCGTCATGCACACGGTCTGGTGGGCGCAGGTCACGGGACGCACGCGTCCCTCGGGCAGTTCGCGTAGCTCGAGTGCCTTGTGCCAGACGAGAGACGTGCGACGGCTTGTGGTTTTCTTGCCCATGACGCGATCCCTCGGTTCTCAGTCTGGAGATGGCTGAATAGAACGTTCCCGTGGGGGAGAACGCTATTCGTGGCGTCGGGGTTTCGCCAGCTTTCCACCGCTTCGAGCCGTCAGCTATCAGCCGTCAGCTCTCAGCCGTCAGCATTCAGCTGCCGCCCTGCCGCCGCAGTGCCCCTCCTGCCCCCTCTGCTCCCTCTCCCTGTCATATACTTCAGCTTCTCACGCCACAAACCCATAACGCATGCGACGCAGCGAACTCGAGGCTGAGCTTGAGCGGCATCACACCGCGGCATTCGGCTGGGCACTGAGCTGCTGCGGCTGGGATCGGGATATGGCAGAAGACGTGCTGCAGGAGAGTTACCTCAAGGTGCTCGACGGGCGGGCCCGGTTTGGCGAGCGGGCGAGTTTTCGGACCTTCCTGTTCGCGGTGATCCGCCGGACGGCTGCGGAGGCTCGGCGACGGCTGGCCATTCGCAAGGTGCTGCCGCTCAGTCGTCTCGAGCGCCGGGCGGAAGGCCGGTCGCCGTCCACCGATCCTGGTGAGCGTGTCTTGCGGTCGGAGAGTTCCGCGCAATTGCTCGCGGCGCTGGATGTGTTGCCTCAGCGGCAGCGACAGGTGTTGCACTTGGTGTTCTACGAGGACTTGAGCATTGCTGGGGCTGCGGACGTGTTGGGAATATCTCTCGGGACTGCGCGGACGCACTACGAGCGAGGGAAAGAGCGGCTCCGTGAGGTCTTGGGAAGCCAGGGCGGGTGAAGATGCCAGAACATGTTGATCAGGATCTGCGTGAGAAGTTCGCCAGGTTGCGGGCGGAGGTCGACGACATCGTGCCGCCGTTCGCAATGCCGGCAGTGCGCCGCGCGCCGCGACGGGTTGGCCATGTCTGGGCGGCGGCTGCCGCAGTGCTTGTGGCAGTTGTCGGCACCTGGTACGTCACGTCGAGTGGGGAGTCGCAGGTCCCGTACGCCATCGACCTAGCGGCGACGACGTGGGAGGCGCCAACGGACTTCCTGCTCGAGATACCTGGTAGTGCGCTGCTCGACAGCATCCCGGGTATCGGCATTGAGGTACCAGTGATTGTCGAGCCAACACCACAGGCAATTGATACGTCGATCTGAACCAGTAAGGAGCGAATTATGCGACGGACACTCATGCTCACCATCGCCGCTGCAGTGATGTTACCGCTTGCGGCGGCTGCACAAGAACGCATGCCGCACGAAGAGGGGTTCGAACGGCACCTGTTCCCGCCGGAGCTGGTGATGCGACACCAGCAGCAACTCCAGCTGACCGACCAGCAGCGCAACACGATCAAGGAAGCGGTACAACAGCTGCACACGCAGACGGTGGAGTATCATTTTCAACTGCAGGAACAGAACCAGGCGCTAAGTGAGATGCTTGCGCGTGAGTCGGTTGACAGTCGAGCGGCACTCGCGCAGATGGGACGAATGCTCGACATCGAGGGCCAGGTCAAGCGCATGCACCTCGAACTCTTGATTCGAATCAAGAATACGCTGACTGCAGAGCAGCAGGAGCAGTTGGGTTCAATGCGTGAGCACCAGGAGCAATCGCGTCTCATGCACGAGGGACGCGAGCCGCATCGAGAGATGGAGCATGGGATGCAGATGGAGCATCGTAGGCGGTAGTCGAGTCAGTTGTCAGTTGTCGGTTATCAGTTGTCGGAGAGCGTTGACGACTGATAACTGACAACCGTCACCTGGTATCACTTCCGCCGATTCCGCAACTCTTCCAGCGTTCCCCTGACGTAGTTGCGCACCATCTCTTTCCGCCACGAAAGTCCAAAATCGGTATTGTCCATCGGTTTGGCGGGACGAAATGCCGCTTCCGCCGCCGCGGCGACGGCGTCGTCTTCGAGCTCGGTGCCAATGATTGCCTGGGCTGCCTCCGGGATGGGCTTTGGATAGCTGGCCACTCCGCCGAGGACGATGCGCGCGTCGGCGACGAATGAATTGTCCCATTTGATCCACGTAGC
>JAOTWK010000327.1 GCA_029862935.1 Gemmatimonadota bacterium
GCGATGGCGTTGACGTGGACGTTGCGGGATGCCAGCTCGCGAGCCATCGATTTGGTGAAACCGATGACCCCGGCTTTCGACGCCGAGTAGTTCGCCTGGCCGGCGTTTCCCCGGATGCCGACGACGGACGCGATGTTGATGATCCGGCCCGTCCGGCGTTTCATCATGCCGCGAGAGATGAGCTTCGTGGCGTTGAAGGTCCCACGGAGGTTCACTCGCATCACCAGATCCCAATCGTCTTCGCTCATCCGCATGAGGAGCCCGTCCCGGGTAATCCCAGCGTTGTTCACCAGGATATCGATGGGACCGAGCTCGGATTCGACAACGCCGACTGCCGCCTCGAGCTGCGCCGCGTCCGATACATCTGCCGCGGCTCCGGTCGCCTTCCCCTTGCCGCCCAGCTGTGCAGCCGCTTCAGGCGCGCCCTTCAAATCAGTGATGCCAACATGCGCACCGGCGTCATGGAACTGCGTCGCGATCGCGAACCCGATACCGCGGGCGCCACCGGTGACCAACGCCACTTTGCCGCTCAGATCAACTGTCATGCGTGTTGCTCCATAAACGCCGTAATCTGCTCCACCGTACCCAACGGAAGCGAAACCGCATCCTTCACGATGCGGCGCAGCAAGCCGCCGAGCACTGCTCCTGGTCCAATCTCCACATAGGGAACGTCCAGCCCACTCACCTCGACGGCGCGCTCCATGGACGCGACCCACCGCACGGGAGCCGTGAGCTGGGCGCCTAGCTGCGCCTTCGCCGTCTCGGCATCGCGGACCACATCGGCCGACGCGTTTGCCACGATCGGAAAAGACGGTTGGCGAAACGTCGTGCGGTCGAGTTCCACGATGAGACCTTGCTCGGCCGGCTCCATGAGCGGCGAGTGGAAGGCCCCGCTCACGTTGAGCGGCAATACGCGCTTGGCACCGAGTTCCTTCAGTCGGCCGCCGGCCGCATCAACACCAGCGGGATCGCCGGAGATCACGGTTTGACCGGGAGCATTGATATTGGCAGCTACCACGACAGACCCGTTTTGGCTCGACTCACGGCACGCCGCTACGACCTGCTCGACATTGAGGCCGATCACCGCCGCCATCGAGCCGGGTCGTTGCTGCCCCGCGTCGAACATGAGCTCGCCTCTTCGCCGCACCAGCCGCACAGCGTCGCGGAGGCTCAGCGCCCCCGCAGCAGCATACGCGCTGTACTCCCCCAACGAATGGCCTGCCCCCACCACCGGATCGAGGGCTTCCCGCACCACTGCGAAGGCTGCGAGCGAATGCACGAGGATGGCTGGCTGCGCGTTTTTCGTGAGCGTCAGCTCGTGCTTCGGTCCGTGCCACATGAGCGCCGACAGCTGAAAGCCGAGGGCGTCGTCTGCCTCGTCGAATACGGCCTGCGCGGCGGGAAACCCCTGCGCAAGGTCGCGCCCCATCCCGACTGTCTGCGCACCCTGCCCAGGACACAGGATCGCGACCTTTACCACCGCACCACCGCACTGGCCCAGGTGAACCCTCCGCCGAATGCGACGAAGAGCACGATGGACCCCTCCGAGACCTGGCCCGAGCGCACGCATTCGTCGAGCGCGATCGGAATCGACGCGGCCGACGTGTTCCCGTAGCGGTCGACGTTCACCACGACCTTGCTCATCGGGATGCCGGCATGCTTCGCCGTGGCCTCGATGATGCGGACGTTGGCCTGATGCGGAATCAGGAGATCGACGTCCTCACCACTCATCCCCGCACGCTGGAGTGCCACATCACAGGCATCCGCCATCGACAACACGGCAGCCTTGAACACCTCCCGACCAGCCATCTTGATGTAGAAGCCGCGATCTCGTGTGAGCTCGTCGCCGGGCGGCTGCACGCTGCCCCCGCCCGACCGATACAGGAGGTCGCCCAAGGTCCCGTCCGATTTCAGGTACGTGGCCAGAATCCCCCGGTCGCCGTTCTCCGCCGGCTGCACCAACGCCACGCCGACACCGTCACCGAACAGGATGCAGGTCGCTCGATCCGTATAGTCCGTAACCCGGGACAGACGCTCCGCGCCGACAACCAAGATCGTGCGGGCGGAGTCGCTGGCCAGCATGCCTTCTGCCACCGACAGACCGTACAGAAACCCACTGCAGGCCGCCGTGACATCGAAGGCCGCGGCGTTTTTCGCCTCGAGTATCGCTTGAAGATCGCAGGCCTGCGATGGCAACAGGCGATCAGGCGTCGCGGTCGCGACGATGAGAGCGTCGACGTCGGGCGGTCCGAGGCCGGCCTCCTCCAGCACCTGCCGGCACGCGACGTTGCCCATGTGGGCGATGGTCTCCTCGTCGCTGGCGATGCGACGCTCGCTGATACCCGACCGTTCGCGGATCCAATCGTCCGAGGTCTCTACCATCCGCTCGAGCTCGGCATTGGTCAGCACCTTCGAGGGTGTGTACCGGGCCGTACCGACCAACCGCCCAATCGGCCGCTTCACGCGATCGCTCCGTCGCTGGCCAGCTCTGCCGCGATATGTTGACTGAGCTGGCTCTCGACCGACCGGACAGCCACCCCGATGGCGTTCTTCAGGGCTCGGACTGGTGAGCTCCCGTGGCAGATGACCGACACTCCGCGCACGCCGAGCAACGGCGCTCCTCCGTACTCCGCGTAATCCAGAACACGAAAGACCCGTCCCATCCCGTCACTGGCCAGGACGTCGGGGTCCACCTCGCGCTCCAACAACTCGCGGAACAGATGCGCCACGGTCTCATAGAACTTGAGCATCACGTTGCCCACGAATCCATCACACACCACCACGTCGCAGGCACCGCTCAGGACATCGCGTCCTTCCACATTCCCGACGAACCGGAGTCCGGCGTCACTCTTCAACAGGTCGAACGCGCCGCGGACCGATTCATTGCCCTTCTCAGGCTCCTCACCGATGTTGAGCAACCCCACCGTCGGTTCCGGCCGACCGAGCACGTCTCGGGCGTACACAGACCCGATGTGCGCAAATCCGCGAAGCTCTCGTGGACTGCAGTCGATATTTGCGCCCGCATCCAATACCAAGGTGGGCTTGCTGCTTGTCGGAAACAGCGCCCCGATGGCAGGACGGGCCACGCCTGGATGGAGACCCAGGAGCAACGTACTGGCCGCCATCACCGCCCCCGTGTTGCCGGCCGAGATGAACGCATCTGCCGACCCGCTCTTTTGCAGCTCGAGCCCAACGCGAATCGACGACTTACGCTTGCCCCGGATCGCAGCGAGTGGTTTCTCGCTCATACCGATCACATCCGTTGCGTCCACGATCTGAATGCGCTCGCCGGAGCCGCGATGCTTGTGCAGCTCGCGCTCGACCGCGTCGCGGCGTCCGACCAGGTGCACCTCGAAGGTCGCAGGCGACTCCTCGATCGCGCGGACGGCACCTTCCACGGGGACTGCCGGGGCGAAGTCCCCTCCCATGGCGTCCAGCGCGATGCGGATCATGCCTACTCCTCCTCCACCTCGATGCGCTGCTTGCCACCGTAGTAACCGCACGTCGGGCATACGTGGTGCGGACGACGCGGATCGCCACACCGCGGGCACGGCTGCAACGCGATGGCTTCGGCCTTATGATGCGTGCGGCGCTTCCGTTTGCGCTCTTTCGAAGTTCTCCGCTTTGGTACCGCCATAATTCCCTCTCAGTTAACCGTCACGATCCTGCAGCGCCCGCAGCGCAGCCCACCGTGGATCGGGCTCAGGCACACAGGAACACGGACGATCATTCAAGTTTGCGCCGCACTTCGCACAGAACCCGAGACAATCTTCCCGGCAGACGGGATACCCGGGCACGGCGAGAAGCAACTCCTCACGCACCGCAGGTCGCACATCACATTCCGTGGCGCCGCGCTCCAGCGCGTACACGGCTGCATCTTCGTTCGAGGATTCGGTCGTGAACAGCGCCTCGACGTCCGCCTCGATCTCGAGTCCTACGCTCGCGAGGCATCGGCGGCACGCCACGTCCACCGTCGTCGCCAAGCGCGCTTTCCAGAAATACGTCCCCGGTCCAGCCTCCGTGAGCCGACCCCGAACGGAAAGTGACGTTCGCAACCCGAGCTCGAGATCGGCAAATAATGGATCGTCCGGCGCCACATCTGCGACGGTCTCGACGGGACCCCCATGGAGGGCTCGCAAGTCGACCTGCAACATAGCCGGTAAAGCTAGTCTCCCTCGGAACTTGCGTCAACGCAATCAACCCTGCCACAGGCGATGTCGCTCGGCATCGGTGAAGAAGAAGGGGACCTCTTGCTGCGCCGATCCCACAGAATCGGACGCGTGAATCGCGTTGCGCTCCTTGCTCTCCGCGTACAATTGCCGGATCGTCCCCTCAGCGGCCTCCGTGGGGTCTGTCGCTCCGATGACGGCCCGCAGGTGGTCGATTGCGTCCTGTCGTTCCAGGAGCATCGGAAGGCACGGACCGGACGTCATGAACGTCACGAGCGATTGGTAGAAGGGCCGGTCTCGGTGTACGGCGTAAAAGGCTCTCGCCTCGCTCTTGGTGAGCCGTTCGAGTCGCGCCGCACGGATC
>JAOTWK010000023.1 GCA_029862935.1 Gemmatimonadota bacterium
CTGCTCCCGGGCCTCCGCCGCGCTGCGGGCCTGATACGGGGGGCATTGCCGATAGGTGGCCCGCCCCCGCAGCAACGCTTTCGCAAACGTCCGGCAGGTCGAGAAGCCGCACGCCCCACAGTCCCACTCGGCACCGCCGGGCGCCCGCCCAATGGCGTCGACCACCAACCGCAAGTCACCCTCGACCAAGCGCTTCCCGTTGTGGTGCTCCACATGCCGCTTGCTCACCGACACCGACATCCAGGCCTCGATCACCGGCAAGGCGCTCCGCGGGGGCTCCGCCTCCTGCGCGACGCGGCGGCGGCGGAACAACTCCTCACGCGGCCCCAACAGCGGGTGATCCAGACACCCCTCACAGGGCAATAAATCCACGAAACCCAATGGCTCTTTGTCAATCAGCACAGCGCGTGCAAGCAGCTCCAGCGCACCGATCCCGCGAACCTTCCGGAACCGCCGACTGGTCTGCGGCTCCTCCTGTAGCACAGGCAGCGGCAGCCCACCCGGCGTACTCACATACCGTTGTCTCACGGCCGGTATCCGGGTGAAATGTCGCGGTTGTTGTGACACTTCGATGTGACGCAGCGCAAATACTTGCGCGAGCTCCTCGAAGGTCACGACCGCATCCACGTCACCGTTGCCGTCGGCTACACAGACACCGGCATACACGATCCTGATATCCGCACCGTGTGCCGCCCGAAGATACGCCGCCTCTGCAGCAACGGGCGTCATGATCGGCGCCAAATACGGCACCAGGTCCGGGTAGTCGTTCCGGACTTTCTCGATCACCACGGGGCAGGTCGACCGAATCAGCGTTTCCCACCCAGGATTCCCCAGGAGTCGGCGGTACTCTTCCGCCACCAACTCGTCACCGACAATCCCACGCGACACGAAGCGAAAGCCGGCGGCGTGGCACGCGTTGACCACCTGCTCCGGCGCGCACGGATCGAAGTGCACGTCCGACTCGACACTCAGAATGAGCGCCGCGTCACCCCGTTCCGCCAGTGCCACCGCTTCAGCAAGCTCGCCGACCGCTCGTATCGCGTCGTGCGGACACGCAGGCACGCACGCCCCCGCCCGTATGCACGACTCGTCCACAATACGGACGACGTCTGCGTCCACCGCAATTGCCTCAGAGGGACATACCCGGATGCACGCCAGGCAGCCGACGCACTTCTCGTTCACTTCGAAGCGCACGGCCTACCCCCTACGGGCCACGGCGGGCTGAAAGGCCCCGTCCAGCGGACCGTTACTATGACTCACAGCTGACCGACTGTCAATGGAATGAGAAATCCCGACAAAAATCGTTCCTGACACGCCTTTTTTGCCGATTGATTTAGTCGGGATTTGCGCCCTGGGGGCTTCCTTCGACTCGGAGGGGGGGCACACAATACGGGCCCGCTCCTCACGTTGCGGCAGCGCAACATTCCGGCTGGAACATACGACACGGCGCTCCACGGACGTCTCCGCCTTTCGTTGGGGTCGTGCCTCGCTTCTTCCATCGAACGAGAGTATGGCCCTATGTGGGGGCGCAAGATTCGTGCTCTCTTGAGGTTGCGACGCCTGCCCGATTGCTTAGCCAGGTGACGGCGGGCCTCAGGCGAGCTCGTACTCCTTGATCTTGCGATACAACGTCCGTTCGCCGATGCCGAGCTTCCCTGCGGCCCGCCGGCGATTCCCACCGGTCTCCTCGAGGGCCGCGTCGATGGTCGCTCGCTCGACATCTGCCATGGTCATTCCCGACTCGTACACCACGGTCCGCGACCGTCCCACCGACCGCTCCATCGCTTCCCGGGGCTCTACCTCCAGCACATCGACGATTGGGAACCGCTCGAGCCCCTCGCGGCGACCGGCGTCGATCACCTCGACGCGCTGCGGCTCTTCGTCCATGCGCCGCCGCAGCTCCTCGATCTGAAGCTTGAGCTCCATCAGACTGCGCAGGATGAACTCGACTTCCTGGCCACCGACGCCACTCGCCCCGCTCGACACGCGCATCGGTAGCAAGCGCGTGCCGCCCTCGCGCACATCTACTGGGATGTCACTCGCGAGGATCTCCCGGCCGGGCGCCAACACGACCATCGACTCCACCAGGTTGCGTAGCTGGCGGACATTGCCCGGCCAATCCGCGTCGACCAGAATCTGCATCGCTTCAGGGCTGATACCGCGGAACGATCGACCGTGCATCGCACTCAACTCTCTGACGAAGCGCTTCACCAGAATCGGGATGTCACTGCGTCGCTCGCGGAGCGGCGGCAAATAGATCTGCAATACGTTGAGCCGGAAGAAGAGGTCTTCGCGAAACTCGCCCAGCGCGCTCGCTTCCTTGAGTGGGCGGTTCGTCGCCGCGATGACACGCACATCGACTCGAATCGGCTGCGTTCCCCCGACGCGGAAGAAGCTATGGTTCTCGAGCACGCGCAGCAGTTTGACCTGCAGCGCCAGCGGCATTTCTCCGATCTCGTCGAGGAAGATCGTTCCGCCATCGGACAACTCGAATCGACCGAGCCGGCGTTCGGCAGCCCCCGTGAACGCACCCTTCTCGTGCCCGAAGAGCTCCGATTCGAGCAGCGTTTCAGGCAACGCGGCGCAATTCACCGCGATGAACGGTCCGTTCCGCCGTGGCGACAGATGATGGATCGCGTGTGCGACCAGTTCCTTGCCCGTACCCGACGCACCCTCGACGAGAACGGTACTGGACACCGGAGCCATCAGCTCGATCTTGACCAACACTTCCTGAATGGCTGGACTTTCTCCGAGGATGCCGGTGTGCTCCTGCAGGCGGCGTCGGGCAATCAGCCTGCCGGCCGCAGCGACCACGTCCGGGGGATCCACGGGCTTGCGCATCCAGGCGGTGAGCCCAAGGTCGCGGGCAAGCTGCGCGGGATCGACGTGGTTTTCCTCGACCAGCCCGAGGGTGGCACGGGACTCGTGACGCGCGAGTGCGACGAGGGCGCGCGAGCGTCGCTCCGTCAGCGACCCGGTGAGAATCACGACATCGAACTGCGTCCCGCTAAATACCTCACGTGCATCGTCCTGGGACGACAAGAGTGCGGTGTCGTACCCCGCGGCCTCGAACGCCACGTTGAGCGGCACGGCGTTCTCGAGGTCATCCATCGTGAGGAGCGCGCGATCGGTCATGAGTGATCCGTCGGCCGGGCCTTGAGCACCTGCACCGCGTGCACGAGAATGGGGCTGATGGTGTCGAGGCCGTCCTCTACACCCTTTGGCGCCCCCGGCAAATTGATGATGAGGGCCTGCGCCCGTGTGCCAGCCAGTCCGCGTGACAACACACTCCGCGGCGTCGAGTGCCTGGCCGCGGCGCGGATCGCCTCAGCAATGCCCGGCACGACACGCTCGACCACCGCGTGCGTAGCTTCCGGCGTGACGTCTCGCGGCGCGAGTCCCGTTCCTCCAGTCGTCACGATGACATCAGCGACATCGTCGTCCGCCCAACGGATCAGCCGGGCAGCTATCCGGTCTGATTCGTCCGGGACCGTGTCGCGCGTGGTCACGCGGTGGCCATGCTCTTCCGCCCAGCGCACCACGGTGTCGCCGGACACGTCGGCGCGTTTCCCGGCTGACGCCAAATCGGAGATCGTGAGCACGGCGATGCGTAGCGCCATCGTGATACCATCGCCTACGCTTTCCTGACGCTCCCCTGCGTGTAAAACGGCATCCGCACGACCTCCGCACCCACCCGCCGTCCCCGGCACTCCACCTGGAGGGGAGTGCCGGGCTTGACCGAGTGGAGCGGCAAATAGGTCGTGCCGATCCCTTCCCGGAGCGACGGGCTAAACCCGCCACTTCGCACCACGTCCACTTGGTGATCCCGGAGGAAGACCGGGTATCCGTGACGGGGGATGACGCGCTCTTCCGTCATGCGAAATCCCACGAGGCGTCGTGTGGGACCAGCGGCCTTGATGCGCTCGAGCGCCCCCTTCCCACTGAACGGCACGCCCTTGTCGAGCTTGACGATCCACCCAAGTCGCGCCTCGTAGGGGTTCACCGTGTCATCGATGTCATTGCCGTAGAGCGCGTACCCCATCTCGAGGCGCAGCGTGTCCCGGGCGCCAAGACCACACGGTGTCGCCCGTCCCTGTCCTGCCACGGCATGCCACATGACTTCCGCATGCTTGGGTCGGAAGTAGAGCTCGAACCCGTCTTCTCCCGTGTAGCCCGTCCGGGCGACGAAACAGTCGACGCCCGCGACGTGACCGACCTCGAAGCGATAGTACCCGATCGCTGACAGCTTGAGCTGTGTGAGGGACTGCAGCAGCGCCTCGCTCTCGGGACCTTGAACCGCCAGCAGCGCTACCTCGTCGGAGATGTTCTTGACTCGGGCGTTGATGTTGTTCTTGCTCGCGACGACGTGATCCCAGTCCTTCTCCAAGTTGGCGGCGTTGACCACCACCATGACCCGATCGTCGAAGCGATACACCAGACAGTCATCGATGAACGTGCCACGATCGTTGAGCAACGCCGTGTACTGTGCCTGCCCGTCTTCGAGCACACCGACGTCGTTGCACGTGAGTCGATTCACCCAGGCATTGCGGTCCGGTCCGGTGAACTCGAACTCCCCCATGTGGGATACGTCGAACACACCGATGCTCGTGCGCACGGCGTCGTGCTCTTTGGTGATCCCAGTAGGATACTGGACCGGCATCTCGAAGCCGGCAAACGGCACCATCTTGGCGCCGAGCTGCACGTGTAGATTATGGAACGGCGTCCGTTTCAGGACGTCAGCACTCATGCCCCCTCCTCTCCACCCAGTAATCTGACCAACAGACCCTTCTGCACGTGGAGCCTGTTCTCCGCCTCGTCGAACACGCGGGACTGCGGGCCCTCGATGACCTCATCCGTGACCTCCTCACCGCGATGCGCGGGGAGGCAGTGGAGGAAGATCGCGTCTGGCGCAGCCGCCTGCATGAGTTCGGCATCCACGCAGTAGCCCTTGAACGCCAAGGCGCGGGATTCCGCCTCGCCCTCCTGCCCCATCGATGCCCACACGTCGGTGTTCACGACATGGGCCCCTCGGACAGCGTCTTCAGGATCCTCGTGCATCGACACTTTCGCCGCGCGCTGTGCCAGTTCGAAAATCTGGTGATCGGGCTCGTACCCTTCGGGACAGGCCAGGCGAAGCTCGAAGCCCAACACCGCCGCGGCGTGCAGCCACGAATTGGCCACGTTGTTCCCGTCCCCGACCCACGCGACGACGCGATGCCTCCAATCCTCGAATTCCTCACGCACCGTGAAGATGTCCGCGAGAATCTGGCACGGATGCAGGTGGTCGGTGAGGCCGTTGATCACGGGAACGCTGGCGTGTCGAGCGAGTTCTTCTACGTCCGCATGCGCAAAGGTGCGGATCATGATCCCGTCGATATAGCGCGACAGCACACGCGCCGTGTCCTTGATCGGCTCGCCACGTCCAAGCTGGAGATCGCGCCCCGACAAGAACAGCGCAGATCCCCCGAGTTGGAACATGCCGGATTCGAACGACACGCGCGTTCGGGTACTGCTCTTGGTAAACACCATCGCGAGCGCCTTGCCAGCAAGGGGTTGCTGACGGTAGCGGCCCGCCTTCAACTCTGTCGTCAGATCAAACAACTCTTCAATCTCACTGGCGGTCAGATCTGGAATCTTCAGGAAATCACGCTTAGACATACGGCACCGGAAGCCGGTCAAAATGACAGTCGCGACCATGATTGTAGCCGCGCGGGAAAGCCCTGTAAAGAAAGACTTCTCAACACGGTCGGGGGGATCGCGGGAGAGAGCGTCACCTGCGAGGACGGCAGACTCACGCGCGCGACGGCCCTGACCCGCGTGCCCCTGGGGAAGGGACTCCTACAGGATGTACTTCCTCAGATCTTCGTCGTCGACGATGCGCATGAGCCGCTCCTGCACGCGGTCTGCGTCAAACCCGATCTTCTTATCCGGGAGCTCCGGAAGATCGAAGAGCACGTCTTCCAACAGTGTCGTCATCACGGTGTGGAGCCGACGAGCCCCGATGTTTTCGGTGCGCTCATTCATGATCATGGCGATCCGCGCGATCTCGGCCACGCCGGCGTCCGTGAATGAAAGCTCCGCCCCCTCGGCCGCACACAGGGCCTGGTACTGCTTGACCAATGAGTTCTCAGGCTCCGTCATGATCCGCACGAAGTCCTCCTGAGACAGCGCGGATAACTCGGTCCGAATCGGGAACCGTCCCTGCAACTCCGGGATCAAGTCCGACGGCTTCGACACGTGAAACGCGCCAGCGGCGACGAAGAGCACGTGATCGGTGCGCACGTACCCATACCGGGTCTGCACCGTGGAACCTTCTACGATGGGGAGGAGATCGCGCTGCACACCTTCGCGCGATACGTCGGGGCCCGCCTGTCCACGCTCACCCGCGATCTTGTCCAACTCGTCGATGAAGATGATCCCGTGGTTCTCTACCCGATCGAGCGACTCGTTCACGATGTCGTCCATGTCGACCAACCTGCGGAGCTCCTCATCGATCAGAGTCCGTCGCGCCTCGGACAAACGCACGGTACGCCGTTTGGTCCGTTTGGGGAGCATGTCCTGCAGCATCTCCGTGAAGTTGACGTCCG
Source organism: Gemmatimonadota bacterium (assembly GCA_029862935.1). Next base: position 6,588 of record JAOTWK010000023.1, read on the forward strand.
CGCCCTCCATGCCCGGTTGAAACGGCATCAGGTCAATGGCGGGAAACGCCTGTTGCTGCACCTCGATCTCCACTTCGCGTTCCTCGAGCTTGCCGTCTTTGAGCAGCCCGCGGAGCTTCTCGCGCGTGCGCTTGCGTCGCTCGTCGGTGTCCTCACCAGCGTCAACGATCGCCTCCTCTCCCGAGCGCACCACGCCAGCCGGCGACACGACAAACCGTGGACGCTCGTCCCCATCCTCGTCGTCAGGCAACCGCTCCCGCTCGACCTTTTCCGGTTCCTGCGCCGGTTTCGTCGGCTTCTTCCCAGGCGCGGGCAGTAGCAGGTCCAACAGACGTTCTTCGGCGCGGCGCTCGGCGGTCGGGTACATGTCATCTTCCCGCTCGCCGCGCACCATGTTGATGGCCGCATCCGCGAGATCCCGGATCATCGATTCGACGTCACGACCGACGTACCCCACTTCCGTGAACTTCGACGCTTCCACCTTGATGAACGGAGCCCCGGAGAGTCGCGCGAGCCGGCGTGCAATCTCAGTCTTTCCCACGCCGGTCGGTCCAATCATGATGATGTTGTTCGGCAGAATCTCGTCGCGTATCCCTTCGGCGGCCTGCGATCGACGCCACCGATTACGAATGGCGATCGCTACGGCCCGCTTTGCCGCATGCTGACCGACGATATACCGGTCCAGTTCCGCGACGATCTGTCGGGGAGGCAGTTCCTCGAGCCACGGAAGGGGCTCGGGTCCGGCGTCCGCCGCTTGGACCTTCTGTTCGATCTGGCTCGCGTCCGTCATGCCAACGACACCTTCCCGGCCCCAAGCTCGACGACAGAGATGTTGTGGTTCGTGAACACACAGATGTCGGCGGCGATCTCCAGACTCCGTTGCACGATCTCCGGCGCCGAGAGATCGGTCTGCGCCAGGAACGCGCGGGCTGCAGCCAGCGCGTAGTTCCCCCCACTGCCAATCGCGAGAATGCCGTCATCGGGCTCAATCAGCTCTCCGATGCCGCTGATGATGTACCCATGCTCGGCGTTCGCGACGGCGAGCAACGCCTCGAGGCGCCGCAGCACCCGATCGCTCCGCCAGTCCTTCGCCAGCTCGACCGCCGCGCGCGAGATATTTCCCGGAAACCGTTCGAGCTTTTCCTCGAACTTCTCGAACAGCGTGAACGCATCGGCGGACGCCCCGGCAAAGCCGGCCACGACTTTGCCGCCCGCCAACGTGCGGACCTTGTTGGCGTGGGCCTTCATGACCGTATCGCCCACGGTGACCTGGCCATCACCTCCCATCGCCACACGTCCGTCCTTGCGAACGGCGAGGATGGTGGTTGCGTGCATCTGGTTCATCATTGACCTCTTTGCCCAGGACGACGCAGCTTCGCTGCGAGACGACTCTGACGACGCCGACGATTGACATGCGGCGCCTCCGGCATCTGCATCAACAAAGCTCTCTTCTCGCAGTCGTCCATGTCGTCTCAGTGTCAGTTCTTCACGCCCGCGGATGCGCCTTCTGATACACCTTCTTGAGATGTGCCACGCTCGTATGAGTATACACCTGGGTGGTGCGCAATGAAGCGTGACCTAGGAGCTCTTGCACCGCGCGCAGGTCGGCGCCCGCATCCAGCATGTGCGTCGCGAAGCTGTGCCGTAAGCTGTGAACCTTGAGACCCACGCCCTCGTCCAGACCGCGCAGGTACCGCCGCACGATTGCCTGCACACCGCGAGCCGACAGGCGTTTGCCTCGAAGCGATAGGAATACGGCGCGGCGATCGACACGTCGTGACTTCGAGTCGGCCAGTAACTCGTCACGCTCGGTCAGCAACCGTCGAAGGGCCCGCGACGCATATCCACCGAACGGAATGATTCGCTCCTTCTTGCCCTTACCCCTGACCTTGACCTGCTCGGACACGATGTCCACATCGGACACGTTGAGGCCTGCGAGTTCCGACAGGCGCATGCCCGTCGCGTAGAACAGCTCGAGGATCGCCAAGTCACGAATCGGACCGAACCCCCCGTCAGAGGCCATCGCCGTGGCGTATTCAAACATCATGTCGATCTGTGCACGATCGAGCACCCCGGGGAGCCGCCGCTCGAGCTTGGGTGTGCGCACTCCGCGGGCTGGGTTCTCGTCGATGCCGTACCTCGTGCCGAGGAAGCGATAAAAGGTCCGGAACACGGAGACCGCACGCGCGATCGATCGCTTCGAGAGGCCGCGCCGTGTGAGATCCCCCATGAAGGAGCGCACCGCCAGCCGATCGAGCGATTCCCAGCTCCATTGCGTGGTCCCACCATAGTAGTCGTCGCAGAAGGTCTGGAGCAGGGCCAGATCACGCCCGTACGCCTTGACCGTGTGCGGAGAGTCGTTCCGTTCCTTGGCGAGGAATACCAGGAACTCGTGGATTTCCGGCCTGAGGGCGGCTTGGGCAGGCGGCTCAGTGCGGCGTGCAGCCATCACACCGGAATAGTAGCCACTTCGTCCGCAAAACGATGCATGGCTGCCAATGCGCGCTCGGACAACAGTTCTCTTTTGCGACGTTTGTCCCGGACACGCGACTCCAACGGCGGAAGGAGTCCGAAGTTGGCATTCATCGGCTGGAAGCGGCTCGGGTCGCACTCATGGAGGTAGCGCAGCAACGCACCGAGCATCGTCTCGGCGGGCGGGAGGAGCGGCGGGCTACCTGCCAGCGCACGCGACAGATTGATCCCAGCCTGCAGTCCCGTGGCCAGTGACTCCGTGTACCCTTCGACACCTGTCAACTGCCCAGCGAACATCGTGAGCGGATCATCCGGCAGCGCGAGCGACGCCGTGAGCGCGGCAGGCGTGTTGAGATACGTGTTACGGTGAACACTCCCGTAGCGATAGAACTCCGCTTCCGCCAGACCGGGCAGGCTTCGCACAATCCGTTGCTGCTCACCGATCTTCAGCCTGGTTTGGAAACCGACCAGATTCCACATCTGCCCAGCACGGTCCTCCCGGCGGAGCTGCACCACGGCGTGCGGCTCCGTGCCGGTCCGCGGGTCCGGCAAACCGACCGGCTTGAGCGGCCCGAAGCGCATGGTCTCCCGTCCTCGACGGGCCATTTCTTCGATCGGGAGGCATCCCTCGAAGAACGGGATGGGATCGAACTCGTGGGCGACATGCTGCTCTGCCGATACCAGCGCATCGACCAACGACTCGTAGGCGGCGCGACTGAGCGGCACGTTCAGGAAATCATCGCCGTCACCCTTCCCGTACCGGGACAGCCGATACAGCTCGCCCTCGTCCACCGAATCGCCGTCAACGATCGGTGCAATCGCATCGTAGAACGCCAACGACTCGATGCCCAATCGACTCCGGATGACCATGGCCAACGCATCCGAGGTAAGGGGACCCGTCGCCACGATGCCCGGTGTGGGAAGCTCCATCGCTTCCTCGCGCACGACCTGGATGTTCGGATGGTTGGCAATCCGCCGCGTCACTTCCCGGCTAAACAGGCTACGGTCGACCGTGAGCGCAGCACCACCGGGAATGCGCGCGTGCGCTGCAACGTCCATCAGTAGACTGCCAAGCACGCGCAACTCGGCCTTCAACAGGCCGTGGGCATTCGTAAGTTCTAGCGATTTGAAAGTGTTACTGCAGACGATCTCGGCGAGGTGCTCCGATTGATGGGCCGGCGTGGTGCGATGCGGGCGCATCTCGACCAGAGTGACGACCACCCCGCGCTGGGCCAACGCCCAGGCGGCCTCGCATCCCGCCAGGCCGCCGCCCACCACGGTGGCGTTCACTGCGATGCAGCTGCGCTCGGCGCCGACTCCGGGATGAACTCCTCTTCGCACTTGAGACACCGGCGATATTCACCACGCGCCTTGGTCGCGCGCTTTTCGGCACCCACGAACTTGCACGACGGACACTCCTCCGGCACGGGACGATGCCACGTCGAAAAGTCACAATCCGGATAGCGTGAGCAGCCGTAGAACGACCGTCCGCGTCGCGTCCGCCGCTCAGTCAGGTCACCTTCCCCGCACTTGGGACACGTGACACCCAAGGGAATGGGACGCGTGTGCTTGCACTCGGGATACTTGGTGCACGCGAGGAACTCCCCGTATCGTCCCGTCTTGATGACCATCGGTGCTCCACAGTCGCGACACTTTTCCTCCGTGGGACGGTCAGGGACCTTGTCGCTCTTGAGCGGCTGCGTATAGCGGCACTCGGGATATTTGGTGCAAGCGATGAACGGTCCGAACCGGCCACTCTTCACCGTGAGCTTGCCACCGCATTCGGGACACGGTTTCTTCTCGAGATCCTCGACGTCATGAGCCTCGCGGATGAGGGCGGCCGTGTCGATGGATTCCAATGCCTTCGCAAATGGCCCATAGAAGTCCTTGAGCACCCTCTGCCAACCCAGCTCTCCTTCTTCGACCTTATCCAGCTCCGTCTCCATCAGCGACGTGAATTCGACGCTGAAGATGTCAGGAAAGCGGCTCACCATGACGCGAGTCACCGTCTCTCCCAACTCTGTCGAATGGAAGCGGCGGTTCTCCATACGTGCGTACCCGCGGTCGCGCAGCGTCGAGATGATGGAGGCGTAGGTACTGGGGCGACCAATCCCGTCCCCTTCGAGCTCTTTGACCAGACTCGCCTCACTGAACCGGGGCGGTGGTTCGGTGAAGTGCTGATTCGGCGTGATCTTGTGCACCGCCGCCTCATCGTCCTTCTCGAGCGCCGGCACCGGTGACAGATCTTCGAACGTCTGCCCCTCTTCCTTCTCCTTCGTGTCGGCGTAGAGCACGTGGAATCCGTCGAAGACGGGTACCGATCCGGTTGCGCGGAAGAGAAACCCTTTGACGTCGAAATCGATCGTCGTGGTGTCGTACACGGCCGGCGTCATTTGCGAGGCGACAAACCGAAGCCATATCAGCTGGTAGAGCTTGAATTGATCGGCTGAAAGGTCACGCTTGATATCGTCGGGACGGCGATTCACATCGGTGGGCCGGATCGCCTCGTGAGCCTCCTGCGCCCGTGCCGTTTTCTTGGTTCGATAGAAATTGGGTTTGGCTGGCAGATACTGCTCACGGTAATGCTGGCCAATGAAGGCTCGGACCGCCTCAATCGCGCCCGCGCTGACGCGCGGCGAGTCAGTTCGCATGTACGTAATGAGTCCGACCGCACCTTCCTGCCCAAGCTCCACACCCTCGTACAAGTCCTGCGCCGCACGCATCGTCCGCTTTGCGGAGAACCCAAGCCGTTTGGCAGCTTCCTGCTGTAGCGTGCTGGTGATGAATGGTGGTCCCGGCCGTTTGCGCCGCTGCTTGCGCTCCACGCGGCTCACAACAAACGGCTTGCCGCTCACGGCGTCGACGATCGCCTTGGCCTTCTTCTCAGAATCGAGCGCGGGTGCCTTACCATCGATCTTGTGCAGCTTCGCCGTGAACCGCTTGCGCTTGGCCTCGAGATCGGCCTCGATCGACCAATACTCCTGTGGCTTGAAGTCGCGGATCGCCTGCTCACGCTCGACGATCAACCGCAACGCCACGGTCTGGACGCGGCCGGCCGAGAGTCCGCGCTTCACAGCTTTCCAGAGCAGCGGGCTCGCCTTGTACCCAACCAGGCGATCCAAGATACGTCGGGCCTGTTGCGCATCGACTTTTTGCTCGTCGATGGCCGATGGCGCGTCGATCGCTTCTCGGATGGCCTCCCGCGTGATCTCATGGAACAAGACGCGGCGGATCTTCGAGCCGTCGCCAAGTTGCTCCGCCACATGCCACGCGATCGCCTCCCCTTCCCGGTCCGGGTCCGTGGCCAGCAGGACCGACGACGCCTCTTGGGCGGACCGTTTGATCGCGGCCAGTTGCTTGCCTTTGCCACGGATCGTCACGTACTTGGGCGCGAAGCCGTTCTCGATGTCCACGCCAAGCTCACGCTGCGGCAAATCGCGGATGTGCCCGACCGTGGCTTTCACCGAGTACCCGGGATCCAGGTATTTCGAGATGGTGCGGGCCTTGGCCGGCGATTCCACTACAACGAGCGTCTTACCTGCACCAGCGCGCTTCGTCGCAGCCGGTTTGCGTGCACCCGACGTCTTCACTGCACGCTTCGTCGACTTCTTCGTGGTCGCAGCAGCACGCGACGTCGACCGCTTCGTCTTCGTCGCTTTCTTCTTCGGTTTCGTTGCTTTCCGCTTCGTTCTCGTCGCCATGGTCGTCGTCAGGTCTTCTCTCGCGGAAACGTCGTTCAGTCCCTTCAACCGTCTCTCAACAGGCGAGCCGTTGAGGTGTCCCCGGAGGGACCGACGGCCCAGACGGACGCGAACGCCACCTGGGCCGAAACATTCAAGTTATTATCTATAAACGACTTACACAGTGCCACACGTCTGCGGTTCGCCGCGACGCGGCGCGCATAGTTACCACCCGCCCGCCGATCGCGCAAGCGCGACCACGTGCTGGACAACGTGCTCGACCGACTGACCGGTCGTCTCAACGGCATGACCGGCTCGCTCATAGAACACGCGCCGCGCTTCCCACAGTTCCAGCATGCGTTCCTTCGCAGCTTCCCCCTTGAGGAGTGGCCGGTCACCGCACTGGGCCACGCGCTGGGATGCCTCATAGGGCTCTGTCACGAGGTGCACGAGCAGCGCACAAGCCGCGTCGGCCAACGTGTGCGGTTGCGCTGCCCAGCCACCGCCTGGAGCGATCACGCTTGGGCGCTCCTGGAGCAGCGCCCGGACGACAGACCGTTCCAAGTCACGGAACGCGGGCTCACCGCGCTGCTCGAAAATCTCTGTGACTGTTTGCGCTTCGGTCTCTTCGATCAGTGCGTCAACGTCGACAAAGCGTGTGTCCAGCTGCTGTGCGACGTGACGTCCAACAACGGTCTTGCCGGAGCCCGGAAGACCGATCAGCATGATGTGACGCTTCACGCGTCCCAACGGTGCTCGAGCCGCGACACATAGGCGTCATAACTGCGGCGCATGTCTCTCAAGGAGTCCCCGCCAAATTTCTCAGTCATTGCCTGCGCGAGAACCATGGCTATCATGGCTTCGGCAATGACCCCCATCGCCGGGACGGCCGTCACGTCGGATCGTTCCGACTGCGCGGAGGCCGTCTCGCCTGTGTCGAGGCTCACGGATTCAAGGGGACGCATGAGGGTGCTGATGGGCTTCATGGCTGCCCGCACCACCAAGGGCTCCCCGGTAGTCATCCCACCCTCGAGCCCGCCAGCTCTGTTCGTGTGGCGCGACACCATGCCCGTTCGCGGGTCCCCACCCGGCGCGATCTCGTCATGGGCTTCGGATCCGGCCATGCCAGCCACCGCGAAGCCACTTCCAATCTCGACACCCTTGACGGCCGGAATCGACATGACGGCCTGCGCCAGACGTGCATCCAGACGGCTGTGCCACGCCACGTGTGAACCCAGTCCCACCACCACACCGCGCGCCACGACTTCCGCGACGCCGCCGAGGGTGTCACCTCTGCGTTTGGCCTCGTCGATCGCCGCCACCATTGCATCCGACGTCGCTCGATCGAGGCACCGCACTGGTGACTGGTCCGCTACCTCGTTGAGCGGCACAGGCACCTCCGTCACGTTAGGCGCGCGAATCGGCCCCAGCGACAGGACGTGGCTCCCAATCTCCACGCCGAATGACTGTAACAAGATCCGGCACACGCCAGCTGCGGCTACCCGTGCCGCGGTCTCGCGCGCACTGGCGCGCTCGAGCACGTCGCGTGCGTCCTCACGGTCGTACTTGAGTGTCCCCACGAGGTCGGCGTGGCCCGGCCGCGGTCGGGTGAGCCTTCGCTGGCGCGGCGGGGCACCCGGTGGATCAGGCTCGGCAGCCATGATGTCCTTCCAGTTCTCCCAATCGCGGTTCCGGATCAGCAGGGCGATCGGTGATCCGATCGTTTCGCCGGCCCGCACGCCGCTCAACACCTCCACGCCGTCGTCTTCGATCTTCATGCGGGCGCCACGGCCATACCCAGCCATGCGCCGGCGCAGTTGATGGTCAATGTCGTCTGGGACGAGGGGCAGCCCTGCCGGCATCCCCTCGAGGATGACGACCAACCCTTTCCCATGGGATTCGCCGGCTGTAGTGAACGTGATCACGAACACCCTCCAAAAAGACCCAAGCCCGACCACTGGTCGGGCTTGGGAGAACCACTCACACGTGTCGGGGCACCGTGTGGGCCCCGGGGACCTACCGGAAGATCAGTTACCCGATACGTCCGGCAGTTCGACGATGTGTGGCGTCACCAAGATCAGGAGGTCGTTGCGCTCCTCGCGCTGCCGTGTCACCCCGAACAGGTTGCCGATGATCGGCAGGTCGACCAGGAACGGAATCCCACTCTTGGACAGCGTCACTTGGGTCCGCGTCAAACCGCCAATGACGGCGGTCTGGCCGTCGTTGACCAGCACCTGGCTGCTCGCGCGACGGGTGGTCAGGTTGAAGCCCGCGTCGGTGCTCACCTGCTCGAACGACGACGCCTCCGTCAGGATGTCGAGCAGCACTTGGCGGTTAGCCGTCACATGCGGCGTGACCAGCAGTCGAATGCCGCTTTCGACCAACTGAATGCTCGCGGCCGCTGCCGATTGCGCACCAACGTCCACCACCCGGATCGGTGTCCGGTCGCCCACGAGAATCTCGGCCTGCTGGTTGTCCGATGTGGTCACCACGGGCTCTGCCTGCTCGTCGGCAAGCTGGACCTCTTGGAGCGCCTGGAGCCATGCCGTCAGGCTGAACCGGCCGATCGCAACCGAGAACAACACGTCCAGCGCCGTAGACGGAAGCTCTGCATCAGCATTCGCCACACCGGCTATCACGTCGCCACCCAAATCGACGACTGCCGGGACCTCACGCGGATCATAGGGCTCGTAGGCGTCGGCGATTCCATCGCCATCGATGTCCTGTCCGGTCGACGGATCGGGTCGCTCAATCACCGTATTGAAGAACGTTTCCTGAAATGGGTCGCCGGGAGCGTGGGAATTGAACCAGTCGTCAGCCCAGTCATACTGAATGCCAAGGTCCAACACGTCCGTTCGACTCACGACGATGATCTTGGCTTGGATGGAAACCTGCGGAGTCGGAATGTCCAACCCGCCGACCAGGTCCTCCATCTGCTCCATGCGTCGCGGTACATCGGTGATGACGAGGCTGTTCGTCGCCGTGTCGGCCACGACAGTCCCGCGGTCTGACTTGGCACCGTCGAGCACTTGGAGGAGCGAGGTCGCCTTGGCGTAGTTGACCCGCAGGATCTTCGTGTTGACTGGTTCGATCGAGTCCCGAGCCGCCAGCGCGGCACGGGTGTCGACACGAATGATGCCATACTCATCCTCGTCGGCCATCAGACCCTGCGCGTCCAGGATTGCCTGGAACGCAACGTCCCACGGCTGATTCCGGATGCGCGCGGTGACGAAGCCGTCCACCTCGCGCCCGAGCACGATCGTCCTACCACTGAGCTCGGCGAAGCCCTCCATGACCTCGGCGACGGACGCGGAGTCATAGGACGCCGTGACGACCGGCTGCTGAGACGCGAACGCCGGCGGAGGCGGGGTTGCCGAGGCGTAGAGCTCCTCTGCGGCTACCCGATCAGCCGGAGTGACCGATGACCACGCCGAAAACTTCCGGTCCGCGCCAATCGAGATGCGGATGGCATTGTCGGCGTACTCCAGCTCGTAGCCTTTGAGCGACTCGAGCTCGAGCACGATCCGCACGACATCGCTCCGGAACTGCGCCGAGCGAATGTTGACGATGCCGCCGCGATTGCGACCGTCGTACGCGATGTTCGGCATCTCGAGCGTTGCGCCCATGACGTCGATCACCAAGCGCGCCGGGTTGTCGAGCGTGAAGTCTTGGACACTCACGCTGCCGGTCACGTCGATGACGACGAAGGCACGACCGGCGCCCGGCACGACACTCACCGCCTTGACTTCGCCTGGCGCCCCAAGGGCTTCGGGCGCCATCAGGATGAGCCCGACCAGGGCAAGCACGATTGACCGCTTCATTAGGTTCCCTCCCGTCGGCGGCGCAGTCGGAGAGCCGTCTGCCGTTCAACGCCGAATTCTTCGATCATGATCATCACTTCGTCCGGGTTGATCTCGACAACCCGCAGTCGACCCAACTCGTCGCCCACCCGAACCGTATAGCGTTTGTTGACCGTCGTATCACGCAACACAGCAATGCTCCCGCCCGGGTAGCGCGGGTCATAGTTGATGGCTGTCACCCGGAGATCGTCGATGAGGGGCCGCACGTCACCCGTCTTGAGCAGCGACACGAACGGATCGCGGCCTGAGCCCCGGTAGGAGAACACCTCGCGCACGAGTTGTTCGGATTGCTGCACCGCTTCCTGCGGGGCCGTGCCTTCGATGGCCGGCGGAGGCGGCTCGGTGACGGGGGCACCGGCAGCCGGCGCCTCATCCCCACCGCAGGCGGCCGTGCCCAGACCGGCGCACACCGCCACCCAGGTCAGCGCGCTACGGACTCTCACTAGTTTCCTCCCGCCTGCGACTTCACGAACGTCCGTACCAAGAACTGCGCGCGCAGCAGCGCGCCCGTGGTGTCGCCATAGAGGCCCATCTGCGACTGTTCGGCCGGACTCAAGGTGAGGTCATACGGTACCATGATCCGCGGCAGCGAGGCTACGTCTGAAATGAACTCGCTGAGTTGGTCATAGTAGCCGAACACGTTGAGGCGATACCGATAAGTGTCGAAGATCCCGCCTGGCTCCTGCGCCTGCCGGGCGAACTCGGCGATGTTCACTTCGCGCAACGACGCGCGTGACGCGATGTCGTCGATCAACTGCGGTACTTCGTTCTCCGCCGGCACCAATTGCCGCATGATGCCCAAGCTCCCCTCGTATGCCTCGATGGTCTGCCGCAGATCCTCGACCGTTCCTCCGGCCAAGTCACGCTTTGCCTGATCGACCCGGGCCTGCAGTGAGTCGATCTCCGCCTGCAGCTGCGCAGTTTCCTGCGCTTTGGGCGCTCGCCACAGGAACCAGAACCCCGCGGCCGCCGCAACTGCGATCACGATGACGAGAATGAGAACGTTCTTGCGATCTCTCTGGGACAGAGCCACGGCTTCCCTCCTAGCGCACCGATTCCATGACTGGAACCGTGCGGATGAACGCCGAATCGGCCGTGCGGAACGTGGCGGTCACACTGAATGCCTGCATCGCCTTGTCGTCTTCCACAACGGTTGTCGCCGGTCCTTCGGTCACATTCCGGAACCAAGGCGATGCCGCGAGACGGCGCAGGAAACGTGTGTACGCCGCAATTTCCGCAGTTCTCCCTTCGAGCTGCACCTGCACGGGCAGCGCGATCGTGGTGTCCTCGTCAAGCGGGGCAACCTGCAGCACCCCGAGACCCACGAGCCACGAATAGTCCGGCAACGCCTTCGTCACTTCTTCGAGAATGTGCGGCCACACGTAGCGGTCCGCATCGATGGAACGGATCTCCTGCAGCTCTGCGCGCAAGGAGTCCTGCAGCCGTTCCGCATGGCGCTTTTGCGCAATGAGGTTGGAGTAGCGGCGAGATTCCGCGCGAACCACCTCCACCTCTTCATTCAGGGACGACAGTCTCGCCTGCTGGTAGGAGAACGTCAGCCCGACGAACGCCACCACGGCGATGGCCGCTCCTGCCGCGCCCAAGAGAAGCGGATCTTTGATACCGCTGAACAAGTCGCGGAAATCCGGCATCTGGAGCCCGGCGCCCGCCTTCCGCTTCTTCTTTTGACCTCCGAGGAGGTTGATCTCAATTCTCATGCGTCGGCCCTCTCGATGCTCACGCCGCCCGTCGCAGCGCGAGACCAGTCGCGAGCATCAACAACGGTCCAACTTCATCCGGATTGATCGTGTCGAACACGCCGTCCTGCGCCTGCATGCGCTGGAGCGGCGTCGCGATTTGCACGGGCATGCGGAGCCGCTGACTCAAGCTGTCCATGAGCCCCGGAATCCGAGCTCCACCGCCACAACAATACACCCGTTCCACGCTCCCGACATCACCACCGCCAGTTTGCAGGAACGCGCTTGCCCGCTCGAGCCCAACCGCCACCTCTTCTCCGCGGTTCTTCACATACGGTTCGAGGTCGGAGGTGAGCTCGTAGCCCTGGAGCAACGCATCCGCATCCTCAGGGGACATCCCACGCTCGCGCTGCAGGTCTTCGCGGAACTTGCGTGTCCCCACCGCGAGATCTCTGGTGAGCAAGGGGACGCCGTTCAACAGGATATTCACGTTGGTGACTTCGTGGCCGAGGTTGAGCAACGCCACGCCGCCGCGCATCGCGTCTGGATAATTCACCTCGAAGGCGTTGTGCAGGGCAAAGGCATCGACATCCACGACGGCCGGTGCCAGACCCGCCTGCGAGAGCAATTGAACCTTGTCCTCGACCAGATCCCGCTTCGCCGCAACGAGCAGCACTTCCATCTGCAGCCCCTGGGCATCGGGATCGAGAATCTGGAAGTCGAGCTCCACGCCCTCGATGTCGAACGGGACGTGCTGCTGCGCTTCCCAACGCACGACCTCGAAGG
>JAOTWK010000328.1 GCA_029862935.1 Gemmatimonadota bacterium
GCTGGTGGTGGTCGGCGGACAGGTCCGCCTCCAGCCCGGAATGGCGGTGACGCCCATCCCGGTTGACCGTCCACAAGTCGTGCCCGCGGACACGGCAGCCGCCACGGCTGGTCCCGAATCGGCATCCCCCGCTGGGGCCGCGTCAGAGAACTCCCCCCCTGCGGCTCCTTAGCAAACTGGCTTCCCGGCGCCGCGGAAAGGATCCGCGGCGTGGCCCCCGCGGCGGCCGGACTGCGCCGCGCATACTCACCACGCTTGTCCTGGTCTTTCTCGCCTCCACCACCACGCTCAACGGTCAGGTGGCCGGTCGGTGGCGGGTCATCCTTCGTGGCGGTACACCGGACGCCATTTTGGGTGAGCTGTGGCTCGCGGTTGATGGGGCCACTCTGTCCGGCACGTTGGATCTGGCAGGCGTCACGGACAGCCCCCGCCCGCTCGCGGGCCGCGCGTTCGACGGCGACAGTGTCGAGTGGCTGGTCACCGGCTCAAATCTGCGCCGGTTTGCCGGCCGGCTCGTGCGGGATAGCATGGTCGGTGAAGCGTTCCTGGACGGCGGTGCGCGCCGCCAGTGGGTTGCCGGGCGTCTCGCGGATTCTGTCGAGTTCTACCCGTCACTGCCCCGATTTACCCAGCGGCAGATGCTGGTCTTCTACGGGGCCGGAGATTCCATCCAGCGGCTGCCGGGTGCCTGGCTGCGAGCCGCCGCCGCGCGCGGACACGCTCCCGAGTCGGTGATCGCACGATACCGTGCTGTGGCAGGCGCATCCGGACTCACGGCATTGAATCCCAAGGACTTGGCCGAGGCCGCAGTGGTCCGGGCAATGGGACTGCGTCACCGCGAGGCGATGGTGGCCGCGCACCGGTCCGTGTTGGCAACCGTGCGACGTCGTTTGGTTACCGATTCCGCCCGCACGCGGTTCGACTTCCTCTTCCGACCGGCCGGTGAATGGCAGGTCGACATTCACGATGTGGCACTCCGTACTGCGCGCCACGAGCTACCGGACGTTACGTGGGCAAGCGCTACGGCCGCGCTTTCGGTGGCCGGCCGCCTGCCCCGATCGGAACACCAGTCTGCCGATGAAGTGATCGCCTTAGAACTGTACCGTCTCTTCGTTCTATCGAACACGGAGCCGGAGCACTACGGCGCCGTACTCGGCCCCATGCAGCACGGAGCTCCGGAGTCGTTCCGCGCGGTTCACGCGTTGCTCGCCGGTTACGAACGGGCCGTGCTCTGGTACGAAGCCGCCATGCGATTCCTCGTGACGGAGCCGTGGCTGGGCGACTCCGGTGCACGTTCTCTTGCCGACATTGTACACTCGGCGTGGCCCGACAACGGCGCGGATGTACCGGCCGTTCGCGTGCGCCTGTTCGGGTACGCCGAAGGCGTACCAGTGGCGGGCATCTTCCCGGATGTCCTCGATCGGTTGATCGTTGCAGAAAACCCATCCGCGGTTCGCTGGTTGGCGCGACACGGGAGTGCAGGGCTGCGGCGGGTTCTTCAGGGGTTCGGGCCGCCCGCCCCGGGGACGTCAGTCGTCGATCTCGGGAAAGCTCGATACGAGATCAGCAGCATCGGCCGGGAATCCATACGGGCCCGCGGCGGATTTCTCGAAGCGCACGACATCGTGTTGCTCGACCCGAGCACCATGCCCCTCTTCGCGATCGGGACAGTGCTCCACGAATGGCATCACATTGTCCACGGCCATGTGCGCACCCGTCCCGACGGCTCCGGGCTGTCGGTGGGCGCGGATGGCGCGGTCCTTACCCTGATAGAGCCGGACCTCTACCTGGCGGAAGGGTTAGCCGAATACGAGGCCGACCGGATTCTTCGGAAGCTCGCCGTCGAGTTTCCTCTCCTTGCGTTCGGTGAGGCCGAGAAACTCGCGGAGATGGCCGCCTCGCGTCCCCTGGACCCGCACGTCCAGGGCTATCTCATGATCGCGGCCCTTGCCGATGCCGTGCCGGCGCCCGCTGACTTGAGGCGGCTCATCATACGGCGAGATACGGATTCATTTCAGGTGATCATGGATCACCGCGTTGCGTCGTGGTTCGTATCGGACGGTGACGCGCGGGACCTCTCCGTGGGGCCACGCCGCCGGCCTGTGCTCATTCCTGAAGTCACGTTTACCGTGGACGACGGCCAGCCATTTGTCGAGGAGACGCGCTACGTGATTTCGCACGACTCCCCTTCCGGCGAAGTGGAGGTGGCTCCATGACCCCCCGATTCTGCACGTCACTGCTCGTGCTGGTGGCGCTGGCGAGCGGGCGCCTTGTCGGGCAGACCACCCGACCCGAGCGCACCAATGCACAGCAAACCTCGAGCTACCAAGACGTGCTGTCGTTCCTCGACTCGCTCGAACGGGCCGGCGCCGACCTCAGAGTCGGCACCCTAGCCCACAGTGTCGAGGGGCGATGGATCCCGTGGATACTCGCTGCCAAGCCGATGGTCGATGATGCCGCAGCGGCTCACAGAACCCGGAAGCCCATTCTCTACATTCAAGGCAACATCCACGCAGGGGAGGTCGAGGGAAAAGAGGCAGCGCAGATGTTGCTTCGAGATCTGACGCTCGGGGTCCTTCGGCCGCTCTTGGATAGCGTGATCGTTCTCGTGGTGCCGATCTACAACGTCGATGGGAATGAGGCGGTTGGCCCGTCCGACCGAAACCGACCGGGGCAAAACGGTCCCGCGCTGGTCGGCCGCCGGGTCAACGGCCAGGGGCTCGACCTGAATCGGGATTACGTCAAGATGGAGGCTCCCGAGACCCGAGGTGCCGCGGCGTTGATCAACGAGTGGGACCCGGATTTTTTCATCGACCTGCACACCACCAACGGGAGTTACCACGGGTACGCACTCACCTATTCCCCGGGGCTCAATCCGAACAGCGGCCCGCCAAACGATTTCGTCCGGGATGCGTTCCTCCCAACCATCCGCGCGCGCATGCGTGAACGACATGGTCAGGAGATTTTCGATTACGGCAATTTCAAGAATCAAGACCCCGATTCTCTCGATCAGGGCTGGTATACCTACGAGCCATATCCGCGGTATGGCGTCAATTGGTTCGCGATGCGTGGCCGCATGGCGATCCTCAGCGAGGCCTACAGCAACGCGCCGTTTGCGGAGCGCATTTCGGCTACGTACAATTTCGTGCGCGAGATCCTGAGCCTTGCTGCCGAGCAGCGCGACACCCTCGCCTCGCTCCACGGATCACCCTGGCGCTGGGCGCCGGACTCCATCGCTGTGCGATCCGATTATGCCGCGCCCCACCTCGTCGAGGTCCGTGCCGAGATTACGGAACCGGTGGGTGATGGGTCGCATGGGTTTGCCCGCCGCCGTCGCACCGGGATTTACCGCTGGATCCGCATGCCGGTGTTTGACCGCTTCGCCCCCGTGCGGCAGGAGGCGCTTCCGGCCGGCTATCTTCTCCCGCCCGGCCTGGGGCACGTCGTGGAGGTGCTTGGCCGTCACGGAGTACGGGTCGCCCGGGTGGGCGAGGGGTGGACGGGACCCGTTGAAGTCTTTCAGATAGACAGTCTCGCAGGAACTCGGCGGCCATTCCAGGGCCATCGGCTGGTCGACGTGCGCGGGAGCTGGCGGCCCGCGGCTGGCCGGGCAGTGGCGGGCTGGTTCTACGTACCCACGGAGCAGCGTCTGGGCGTGCTTGCCGCATCCCTACTGGAGCCGGGTTCCGCCGATGGGGTCGCCGCGTGGAACTTCCTCGATCGCGACTTGCGCCAAGGGAACGACTCCCCCATTCTGCGGGTCCGACAGCGGGTGGTTATTCCGTTGCTCGAACCTCCAACGTGGCGCCCCGCGCCGTAACGATACGACGATTCATGCTCAAACCCGGCGATCGTGCCCCTGCATTCTCGCTCCGATCCGACGACGGAACGGAAGTCTCGCTCGACATGTTCCGTGGGAAGAAGGTCGTTCTCTATTTCTACCCCCGGGACGATACGCCCGGGTGCACCACGGAAGCATGCGAGTTTCGCGATTCTTGGGGGGCCGTCTCGCAGGCGGGGGCAGTCGTGCTCGGGGTGTCTCCGGACGACGAGGCGTCGCACCGAAAATTCAAGACGAAATACCAGCTCCCCTTCTCCCTCCTTGCCGACCCCGACCACGTCGTCGCGGACGCGTATGGCGCGTGGGGGAAGAAGTCCATGTACGGGAAGTCGTATCATGGCGTCCTCCGGACGACCTTCGTGATCGATGAACATGGGACGGTGCTCAAGGTGTTCGAAAAGGTGAAACCGAAGGGACACGCGGCGGAAGTGCTCGCCCTGTTGAAAGGATGACCGGCATGCAGATTCGAAGGCACCTCGAGGTTCTTGGGTTGGGCGGACTGATCATGATGACCGCCTGTGGCGGCGCGCGTGACGAAGCCGCAGCGCCCGCGGGTGTGTTTGTTGATCCCGAGCCAGGGGAAGTCCATCTCGCGAACATCCAACAGCTGACCTTCGGGGGAAACAACGCGGAGGGCTATTTCTCCAGGTCCGGCAAG
>JAOTWK010000361.1 GCA_029862935.1 Gemmatimonadota bacterium
GGTGTGGAGAGTCACGACTCGTTCCTGCCGCACGCGGAGCGCTACCGCCTGATACCGGCGATCGATCGCTGGGTCGTGCGGCAGACGGTCGCCTTCCTGGCCAAGTGGCATCGGGAGCACCCGGAGTGCGAGCTGCCCCTCTGCTCGATCAACCTCAGCGTTTCCTCGCTGGACGACGCGGACCTGATCCCCGCGGTGCGCGAGGCCCTGACGCAGCACGAGCTTCCGCCCGAAGCCCTTTGCTTCGAGATCGTCGAAGCGGCGGCGCTCGGGAACTTTGCCAAAGTGGCGCGCCTCATTTCCGAGATCCGGGCGGCGGGCTGCGGAGTCGGGTTGGACGACTTCGGCAGCGGGCTGACCTCGTTTGCCCACCTCAAGGCGCTGCCGGTCGACTACGTAAAGATCGGCGGCCATTACGTGCGGGGCGTCGTCGAGGACCCTGTATTCGGCACCCTCGTGAGCGCCGTCAACCAAATCGGGCAGATCATGGGCATCACCACGATGGCTGAGGAGGTAGACAGCGAGACCATTCTGCAGAAGCTACGGGCGTTGGGGGTGGGGTACGCGCAGGGAAACGCCGTGGCGCCGCCGGCGCTGCTGACGAACCCGGAGGCAGATCTGGCCCTACCCTGTGTTCGACGATCGGTGTGACGGTACGGGGGCTACCCGTTCGAGGCGCGGTGTTGAGATCGACTTGGCGGTAACCAGGCGCACCCGTGGCGGTGTTCAGGCACGCGGCAGCTGCATGCGCGGGTAAGACGGCCAGCCCCCTCAGCACCGATCAAACTCCACCGTCGGCGGTCGCCAAGTTGCTGCATCCCCAACCACCCCACGTCGGTAATTGACGACTTCCAATCGGACCGGCCTCACCATGATGAGGAGGTAGTCTGCCTCACGATCGGCGCAATATTGCTCCCATTCATCCTTCCAGCGATGAGCCTTCTCCGCATAGCCTCACCTCCGCCACGTCGGCTGGTGCATGCTCAGTTCGCCATATTCCGCGATCACGTTGTTCAGGTCCGTCAAGTTCATGATGCTGCGCTCGGGATTCAGGAACGAAACAAATTCTCCCAACTCCTCTTCAAACCACGTATGCGTGGAGTGACTAAGCCGGCGACCTCGAGGAGCGGGTCAGGGCACTTGAAGTGAAGGAGCGTATCCGTGTCGCGTAGGGACCTACGGCGTCGTGTGGACACTGTGGAGCGAAGGGTGGACCCGAAACCCATCCCGTCGTTGGTACTGGTCGTCCCGAACCAGGTCCTGCACGCAGGCGAAGATGCCGTTGAGAAGTGGTTCCGCGAAGAGGTAACGAAGTACAAGCTACCTCGAGGCGGGTTCGTGCTGCTGCCCGAGTGGGATGAGCCTGTCGAGAGGGATGCTCAGCAGGACCAGTCTCACTCCTCGCAGTAACGCCTCTCCAGCCATTTCTTCCTGCAGCCTCATGCCTTGTGTTGCCTCCTATCACTCTCGGAGTGTTCGCGGCGTGCCTGCTCCGCTCGCTTCCGCACAATCCGCGTGGCTCAACAAGAGTCGGATTCCCGGTCAAGGAGTATGCGCTGTTTCGGAGCTGCCACGGCAAATCTAATGAGGGGGTTCTACCGCGCACTCGCCGCGGGCGCCTCCAAACTAGCTCTCTGAGCTTACGACCTGAAAGCGCGACCGAGGACCAGCGAGTGCGGGAATACGTAGTGGCCGTCATCCTTCTCGAAGGGCTTGGCATTCTCGCGTGTGCTCGCTTCCACCTTTTCCTGGAGCTCCTGAGGAAACGCCAGCAGGTTCGCCCAGTCCGACATACCGCGAAGGATCGGGTCGAGGGTCTTGGCCTTCCACGCGACCTTGTGCGCATCGAGCTGAAACTTTCTAAGGCCGGCACCGCTGATCAGGGCTTCGTACGATTCGCGGTCGGTGATCCCAAAAAGCGGGCCAAAAGGCAGAGCGGTGAGGTCTAGGTCGGAATGAGCCATCAAAGCGCCAAAGAACACTCCGAAGCCGGTCTGCTCCTCTTCCGGGCCCCATACAGCGAAAGCGAAGCAACCACCCGGTTTGAGCACTCGATGCACTTCCTTGAATACGTCGGCAGGGCGGGCCAGGTGATGCACGGTTAAGCTGGCGATGACGGCATCAAAGGTCTCATCGTCGAAGGGGAGCTTCTCGGCATTCGCTTGCTGAAAACGGATCCCGGCGTGGTTTTTCTTCGCGACCTCGATCATCGGCTCGGAGTAGTCGACAGCATCGACCTCGGCGCCGGCAGCGGCGAGCTTCCCGGCGACGTTTCCGGGACCGCTGCCGATTTCGAGCACGCGTGTACCGCTCTTGATGTTCGCCGCCTCGACCAGAAGCGGTACGGCCTCGTTGGTGAGGAGAGCAAAAGTCTCTTCATATCTTTGCGCACACCGATTCCAGGTCTCGCGCTCGAACTCGGTGACGTCGTCTGGGCTATGGCCTGCCATTCGTTTGTTCCTTTTTCGGTGCCGGGAAAAGGGGAGCCCCCCAAAGCGGGAGTAACGTAGCAGGTCCTGCTCGAACGGTCCACTGCCAGCGCGTCGTTCTCGAGAAGACGCCGTCGAGGGGCTCCTCTTTGCTCACCTGTACCTACCGCTTATTCCGTCCGCGTTACCATCGGTGTGGTTACGGCGGAGCGAGCACAGCACAAACGAATAGTTCAGAACATCTACGGTTTGCGTTTGGCGAATCCACTTCGCGAAGACCAAGAACAAACAAGAACCCCGCCACCAGTTGCAGCGGGGTCCTGATATCAACCCGTGGGCTGATTCCCTACCCTACCAACGGTCACCACCGCTAGTGGGCTCTTCTCAGAAGTTCGCACACTATTCGCACACCAACGCGAAAAACGAGGGAATCCCTAGGGACCCCCTCGTCATTTAGGTGCTGTTCTTCTTTCGACTTCTCGCAGTCGGGACGGTGGGATTTGACGCGGTGCGACCCTGAGGCCGCGTCAGCGGCCGACGGGGAGAGAGCGGATCAAGCAGCTGCGCTAGCAGGTGCGCAGATCAACCCGCGACCCCCTGATGCGACTGCCGGAGCGAGAGCGACGGCGAGCACGAGTGCGAGCGTCGATGCGTAGGCATCGGCGCTCGCGCTCAACCCCATCTGCTCTGAACGAGTCTTGGTGAGTTCGGCTGAGTTTCCCTGAGTGCGGCTACGTATTGCTGCGTAAAAACTTACGGAAGCGAGTTGTTTGGCTGCGTTGCTCTGAGTTTGGCTGAGGTTGGCTGAGTTCGCACACTTGTCGCACACCACAGATTTGTGATGTCGACCGAACGCCCGAACGCGGGACGCTCGGGGCCGACATCTTTGTGCGTGGTCTCCGGCGGCCATGATGAACGCCTCAAAAGAGGGGCGGCCCACGATGGAGCCACCCCTCTATGTTCCCGCCGAAGCAGGACACCGCCCTTAGATGCGGGTCAGAAGTGCCCAACCAAGAACGTCCGGTTCTGACTCTGCGTCAACGACTTGTGCGTTTCGTTCAGCTAGGTTTTCGCACGGCTGCCAGCCATGGATCACATTCGCACCATCATACTCCGTCGTTGATTCATTGTCGGTCTCATCCCATATCATCTGACACAACGCCCGTTGCAGCGCGTCACCATCCTGCCCTTACCAGCACCATGCCGATTCCCGCCACTATCAAGGCGACATGCACCAAAATCAACATCCACCGCGCAGTGGAAAACGGCTCATTCAGCACGTAAGGAACCGGTAGCCACCGAAACCAGAACCACACGCCCAACAATCCGCCGAACCATATGCCGACTGTCAGCAGCAACCAGCCGATGCGCATCGCCAAGTCTGGGATGGACGCCGTGAGGCAGATGGCCAACAGACTCAGCGAAACCAGAACCGACGGCACTCGTCGAGCACACTGGCCACAGGCTTGACCTTGAAACGGGGACTCAGCGCGATCGAGCTGGCACAAAAGTCACATCGCCAGGGACACCCCCGCTGCGTCTGCACGGGGATGCGGTTGTACTTCGAGGCGTCCAGCAAGTCGAAGCGGGGCAACGGTGCCGCGGCAAGGTCGAATTGGCGTCCCTCGGACTGGTAGAGTGGCTGAAGACGGTTGCCGCGGAAGTCGTTGAGCAGCCCCGGCCAGCTGATCTCGCCCTCGCCGGTGACCACCCCGTCGCAGTGCTGCATCGCCTCCTGCGGCACAGCAGTGGCGTGTAGTCCGCCGATC
>JAOTWK010000329.1 GCA_029862935.1 Gemmatimonadota bacterium
CCCCGACCGCTTATATTGAATACGCGCGGCGATTTCCCCGACTTGATGGGCCGCGCGATGGAGCACCACACCATCTAAGTCGTGGACGCTGTGAGGCTCCGCGACTGACCAGTCGGGAGCCTTTGTTGTTGTGACACGTTCAGGCACCCCTCCGCTTCGGGGTGCCGGCATGGAGAGTGGCGGCGAGAGCACCGGCTCGATGACCCGCCCGCCAACCGTGGTCCAACGGTGGCACCGCCGGCCGGATCCCCTCCGGACCCATGCGCGATCGAGGCGGCACCGTCACGCGAAAGGACAGCACCATGACCACCCCCAACCCACTCGACCGGCAGGCCCTCCCCTGGTGGGCCTTCGATGGCTACCCGTACCTGGTCACGTACCTCGTACCGGCGTTCTACCACATCATCCTGTTGCCAGCGCACTGGTGCCTGGAGCGGTTGGAACGGCTCACCAGCCACCAGGCCGCGCTCAATCGTCTGCGCACCTGTCTCGTTCTCGCGCCGGACAACGCGACCTACTACTCGGATGACGACGGGAGCGTGACCTGTACCGGCTCGCCACAACCCATGGCGAGTCTCTGGGTCGCGTTCAAATTGGTCCCCTTCGAGCGGTTTCGCGAAACCGACGAGCTCGCGGCGCGTCGGACGCGGCTCGACGCATTCCTCGAAGGACTGAAGATGGAGGGGTGCATCATGGGCGATCTCAAGCGGGGTGGCCGGCGCGCAACGCCGTCCGACTTGCTGCGCTTGAGCGGGTACCACGACTCGGGGATCCCGCCGGGACTCAGCCCCTGCCCCGTGTGTGACGAGTACTGCGGTGAGACGTTCCACCCCAACCCCGATTTCCGCGGCTGGATCATCCCCGTCCACTGCCGGTGTGCGGCGTGGAATCGCTGCGCGGGGTGCGGCGACCTCTTCTCCGAGCGAAAGCTCAACGGCAACTACTTCGACCCCGCGGATGGGAAAGTGTGGCAAGTGCCCGCGTTCAGGGCGTTGAGCCACACGTGTGCGGATACGGGCGTCTAGCTGGGCACGTGGAACCGAGCCCGGCGCTTCGTTGGGAGCGCCGGGCTTGGGTTATCCAAACACAGTCGGAGCGCGTGGTGGCCTTGAGCGCGCAAAGCCGACACCTGACGAATCGGTCGGACATGTACTCGCTGGGGACTCTGCTCTACGAGATGCTGGAGTAGGCCCTGGCGTGCGACGGGCGCCGAAGTATGATCCACCAGTGGTCTGTGGCCTATAGGATGGAGGGTACCGTGCCGGATGAGTCGTCCGTGTCGTTCTCCCTGGAACTCGATGGTGCCGGCGGAGGGACCTCGCTCGATGGTCCGCCGGTACTGCCCAGCGAGCGTGCTACGTGGGTCCACCTCCACGCGGACTCACCCGAGGGGCGGCGCTGGCTCAACGAGCACAGCGGGCTCGATCCCCTCACCGTGGACGCGCTGGTCGCCGAAGAAACGCGGCCGCGGGTCGCACGGTTCGGCGACGGGCTCCTGGTTATTCTGCGCGGCGTAAACCTCAATCCCGGCGCCGATCCCGACGACATGATCTCTCTGCGGCTTTGGGTCGAGCCAAAAGGTGTTATCAGTGTCTGGCTCCGGCGGCTCAAGGCCGTTGCAGACGTGCGGGAGTCCATCGAGCGCGGACGCGGCCCGACAAAGGCCGCCGAGCTGCTGATCAACCTCGCGGAGAGTCTTGGGGAGCGCATGAGCGCGGTGCTGAACGACCTGAACGAGCGCGTCGACACGCTTGAGGAAGAGGTCATCGAGAAGGAAAGCCGCGAGATTCGCCCGAAGCTCGCCGAGCTACGGCGCGAGGCCATCGCGTTGCGGCGCTACCTCTCGCCACAACGGGACGTTCTCAATCGCCTCTACAGCGAACGAGTCGACTGGCTGCACGACCCCGACCGCATCCGGATTCGCGAGCTCGCAGATCGCGTGACCCGCTACGTGGAAGATCTCGACGCGGTTCGGGACCGCGCCGCCGTCACGCAAGACGAGCTCAACAACCGCGTTGCAGAGCGCATGAACAAGACAATGTACGTGCTCTCCATCATCGCGGCCGTTTTCCTGCCGCTCGGCCTGCTGACCGGACTGCTCGGCATCAACGTGGGCGGAATCCCCGGTTCGGAGAGTCCGTTGGGATTCGCTGCCGTGACCTTCCTGCTCGTCGCCATCGCGGGGGGGTTGGTGTGGCTGTTCCGACGGGTGGGATGGATCTGACGGCACGATCGCTCGCCGGTGTCCTCGTCTTTGGCATTGGTGTGCGAACAAGGGTGCGAAGCAGCCTTCAGCCAGTCACTCGTTCGTCCTCGACCGTCTTAGACCGTCTTAGACCGTCCTGATGTCCTGACCGTCCTGCCTCTCCAGCCGTCAACAGCAACCGAGAGACTCTCATCGTGAGAGGCATTCCCGACCGCTTCACTTCAATTGTGGCGGTTCTGCGACTCCTTCCAGCATCGGTCCGATGCCGTGTCAAGGCGAACACGAAGAAGGTCATTTCCGTCGGTGGCCCTCCCGGCCAAGCCGCCCGACAGACGCCACAGTCTGACGCCCGCCTGACGGCGCGACCGCAGATACCACCGAGCGAGAGGCGAATGGCAAACGGCTGTGATTGACAAGAACCGCACTGAGTCAGAATGCCAGTCGACAAGTGAGAGTCTTTTGATAGGCTCCTGCACGTGGCAGGGCCACGCCGCGACGCCGACCGAGCCGGTTTCTGTTTATTAACGGAAGCACGCAACTTGTGGGCGAGGCGAAGCGTGTCGACGAGGAATGGCGGTACTCGCCGACCGCGCGGCCCGGAGCAGCTTCGAGCGTGGCCGCGCAAGCAGCATACGGGCTGCATGCGTGGCAAGGGTTAGGATCTTTCGGCGCACACTCCCCTGACCACCGTCACAAACCCGCACGCTTCGCAGCGCCACACTTCCCAGCGGTCATCTGCGCCACAACGAGGCCGCTGGACACCGAGCAAGAGCCAGATGGAAAACAACTACCTGTATACCCTGGCCCCCCAATCGTTACTGGTTCACCGCATTCCCCGCGTTCACCCGTCCGTGGCTGTAAAGATGGTCGACCCCACGCTTGCCGATGTCGTCGGCCGTCTGAGCCAGCATCGTCTTGAGCTGACCACCGTTCAGGACGCCGCCGTACTTGCCGTCCAACAAGGCGGCCACACCGGCGACAAGGGGCGCGGAGAAGCTGGTGCCGACACCGTCGAGGATATAGAACCCGTTTTCTGCGCAGATGGGAAGGAATATGCTCGTCGTCGAGCAAACAGATAGCACACCACCCTGAAGATCGGGGCTTAGCGGGCAACTGGCCAGCGGCGGGCTCGGGTCGATGTCGTCTCCGCCACCTGCGCCGACCCAGGCGCCGGAACGTCCATGGTTCGAATATCCGGCTAGGTCACCATCGATATCGCCGGCCCACGCCGCGATGCCGGACCCGTTCTGAGAGGGTACGTGAATGAAGTTCCTGTCGTGGTCAAGGTCCACACCTTCGTTGCCGGCGGAGGATACGACCAGCTTCCCGTGCGTCTGGGCGTAGTTGACCGCCTTGTTCAGTGCCCCCACCAGCGGTCCGGCGCCCGGAAGGCTCTTCGGCAAGTGCACTCCGAGACTCATGTTGATCACCGACACGTCGGACAGGTTCGTCGCATAGAGGATCCCCGCAATGATATCGCCAAAACTGCCGGAGCCGAGGCAGTTGAGGACCTTGACCCCCACGATCATAGCGCCGGGCGCCACGCTGGCCATGCCGATCCCGTTGCTGGCGATGAGCCCTGCCACGAACGAGCCGTGGGAATCATAGTCGTTGATCGTTCCCACATCGTCCACGACCCAGTCACAAATAGACGGCGAGCTGAGCAGGCTCACGCTGTTCGCCACGTCGACCCGGTATTGAAGGTCAATGTGGAAGGGGTCGATGCCCCCGTCGAGGACGGCCACCTTAGCGTTGGCGCTACCGAACTCGCCCTGGCTCCAGGCACCCGGCGCGTTGATCTGCGTCATGTTCCATTGGCATGGGTAAAGGAAGGCGGCCGTCGGGTCGCTGGCCGGGCCAAGCGCGCCGGGCGCCCTCAGCGCTTCCAGATTGTCTTGCGACGGCCTCCACTGGACGAGGAGGTCCCGCTCGATACCCGAAACCCCACGGCTCCGCTTCAGCTCGGCCGCGGCTTGGTCAGTCAGACCACTGGTGACAACCACGCCAATCTCTGGATGGGTGCGGAAGAGCGTGCCACCGAGTGCCGCTACTCGGTCGGCGAAGTCGGCGGGGATGCGGCCCCGTATCGTGGCCACGTGGTGATCGGTCGGGGTCGCCTCGAACCCGCCGCCGACGGAGAACAGCGGCGGCTGCACGTCAGGTGCCGCAACGTGGTCATCTGCGCAAGCGAAGGTGAACACTGCCAGGGACGCGACCGCGAGCAGTCGTCGCCCCGTCAAAAGAGTGGTCTTCATCTGTTACCCCCAAGGTAGGAGT
>JAOTWK010000331.1 GCA_029862935.1 Gemmatimonadota bacterium
GGGGGCCAACAGTGAAATCGCGTACGTGACCGAAGTGCTCGTGCCGGCGACTGGCCTGCTGCATGAGGCGATCTACGTCATTCCGGACCCGGCGCTCGGTGATCCGACGCCGATCGAGGTGTACGTCGCCGCGGGCCCGAGTGAAGCAGATGAGTACGGAGTGCACTCTCCTGTTTGGAGCCCCTGGGGCGATGCGATCGCATTTGTCGAATGGCGTCGCACACCCGGATCCTCTCGTGAGCACGCCCTCAGGATCGTCGACCGATCGACGGGAGCCGTGACGACGGTCTTCGACTACGCGCAGTTTCAGGGCTCGGGTAGTGGGCTCGACTGGTCCCAGACGCCGTCGAACCCGAGCTTTCTCACGTTTGTGGAGGAGAAGCCCAAGCAGAAAGGCGTCACATTCGTCGTTCACAAGCTGCAGGTCACGGACGCTGCCGGGAACTACATCATCGGGGGAGAGTCTTCCCTGCTGGCCACCGGATTTGGCGACGCAACGTGGTCTCCGGACGACACCCGACTTCTCGTGACCGACTTCAGGTATGTGAAGGCCCTCGACGCGCAAACCGGCTCCGTGCTGGCGACTCTGACGAGACACTATGCCACGAAGTTGGACTGGCGGAGGTAGCGCAGAGGAAGCAACTGTGGACACCAGAACGCAAGAAGAAGAGCCCGGTCGGGGGGCGGCCGGGCTCTTCTTCACAGTGGCTGCGCAGTTACAGCCGTCAGCTATCAGCTAACAGCCATCAGCTGAAAGCTGACAACCAATAACCGATAACTCGCTTGAGCCGTACGCCGTGAGTAGGGAGCGGGTAGTAAGAGCCGCCGCCCGTCAAATTGGCTTTAACAACTCCCTCAACTCCAGAACGAACGCCTCAGCAGTTCCCGTAGGCTGCCACGTGAGGCGCTCACGTTCGACGGTGGGGAAGGTATCATCGGGCGTCCACACTTCCACTTCTTGTGCGTCAGGATCGATGACCCAGTACGTCCGCACGCCGACGTCCTGATACAACCTGCGCTTGGTAAAGCGATCGGCGCGGACGGATAATGGGCTCAACACTTCGACGGCGAGCAGGAGATGCTGGATTTGGCTCCAGTCGAGCGTCCGGGCCTCATCGAGATCCGCAACGAACAGGTCCGGCTGGACCAGGGTGTCCGGCGCCCAGGAGATGTCGGCGGGAGATGCGAACACCTCACCGACAGCGTGATGTGCGACGTACTGGTCCAGCGCGATCATAAGCCGCCGGACGACGCGTTGGTGGATGACACGCGGCGTCGGCGTCACCAGCAGCTCCCCGTGCACGGTCTCGTAGCGGTTGCCGTCGTCGGGGAGGGCGCGGACCATCTCAGCCGTGTAGTACGTCGGAGCTGCCATACCCATAAGCTCGGCTCGGCGTTGGAGGGAGTGCAAGGGGGCACATGGGAAGGTCGTCATGAGAGTGTCGGTCGAGGTAACCATGACGATGCAACGCGGCGCGTTTCTTTGGGTGGCGGAGCTATCAGCCCTCAGCTGCCAGCCGACAGCCGTCAGCTGTCAGCTGAAGACTGACAGCTGATCACTGACAACTCCCGTCGACCACCGTCCGTCAAATTGGCCGGAACAACTCCCTCAACTCGAGAACGAACTCCTCAGCAGTTCCCATCGGCTGCCACCTCACACGCTCGCGCTCGACGGTGGGGAAGGTGTCGTTAGGCGCCCACACCTCGACCGTGCGGGTGTCGGCATCGATGACCCAGTACGTCGGCACCCCGACGTCCTGATACAACCTGCGCTTGGTGAACCGATCGGCTCGGACGGATGAAGAACTCAGTACTTCGACTGCAAGCAGGAGATGCTGCATTTGGCTCCAATCGAGGGTCCGCGCCTCGGCGAGATCCACCACGAACACGTCCGGCTGCACCAGGGTGTCGGGTGCCCAGGAGATGTCGGCGGGTGACGCGAATACCTGGCCAACGCGCTGGCGATCCAGGTAATGCGACAGAGCAGTGGTGAGTCGCTGTGCAACCAGCTGATGGAAAGCTCGCGGTGCGGGCGTCACCAGCAGCTCCCCGTGCACCGTCTCGTAGCGGTTGCCGTCGTCCGGGAGCGCACGGACCATGTCGGCGGTGTAGTACGTCGGAGCTGCCATACCCATAAGCTCGGCTCGGCGTTGGAGGGAAGGCAAGGGGGCACATGGGAACGTCGTCATGAGAGTGTCGGTCGAGGTAACCATGACGATGCAACGCGGCGCGTTTCTTTGGGTGGTGGAGCTATCAGCCTTCAGCTGCCAGCCGACAGCCGTCAGCTATCAGCTGACAGCCGTCAGTGGTGTTCCGTCGAGGCGTCCCGTGGCGCGTACTCCGAATATCACCGACTGCCAATCACTAATACCGGGCTCGACCGAGGGAAAATGCCCGCCGCGCCATCGCCGAGATTGCCGGCACCGCCATAACCCCAGCAGTACACGCCCGAGACGGCGTACACCACAGTCAATCCCACACAGAGATACCCGATGTCACGGTGGAGGATGTTGTTCCACTTGCGCCACTTCATGCGGCCTTCGCTCCTGACCTACTGCCGGTCTTCGATGACCGCGCCAATGCCCTTGATCTGGTACGTGACGGTGGGGCCGGTGACGCTGGAGGGATCGAATTCGGTGCCGTGTTCTTCCGCTTGGTGACGTGCCAGCTCGATCGCCTGCTCCTCGGTCAGCTCGATCTTCTCCACGATGCCTTCGGCGCACGCGTTGAGGCCCTTGGCGCTCATGGGGAAGACGATCACGCCGTCATCGACCTTGATGCGGATCTTCTCGAACTCGTCTTCGCTCGCGAGCTCGAGCCAGCAGCCCTGCATCTCACACACATTCACGACCGTGGCTTCAACCAGCATGCGTGACTGGCTCCATCTGGCCACCCCTGTGGCGGTCCCGTACCTTGGACCATCCCTGCCGAGGTCACCCGCATGACAAGAGCCACAACTTGTACCGTCTTCGCACTCGTGGCGGTCACAGCACTAGCCACCTCCGCTGCAGCCGCTCAGGACATTCTCGAACAGCTCGACTCCATCGCAATCGTCGAGCAGAAGGTCATGGTGCCGATGCGCGATGGAATCCGGCTCGCGACGGACATCTATCGCCCGAAGACCGGCGAGCCGGTAGGGACGATCTTCGTCCGCACGCCCTACAATTTCAATCCGTGGCGGGATGGACAGCTGCAGGTGAACCGCTTCCGCGCGCCACTGGAGGCGGTGCGTCGCGGATATGCCTACATCGTGCAGAACGAGCGTGGCCGATATTTCTCGGAGGGCGAGTGGGACATCTTGGGCCCGCCCAAGACCGACGGGTATGACATGGTCAGCTGGATCGCCGACCAGCCGTGGTCCAATGGCAAGGTCGGCACGCTGGGCTGCTCGTCCACCGCCGAGTGGCAGATGGGTCTCGCGGCGCTCGATCATCCCGCCCACGCCGCGATGGTCCCGCAAGGGTTCGGCGCGGGTGTCGGCCGCATTGGCAACTGGTACGAGCAGGGCAACTGGTATCGGGGTGGTGCGGAACAGATGCTGTTCTTCTCGTGGCTGTACGGCGTGCAAAACACGCAGCGGCCCACGTTTCCTGGCGACCTGACACAAGAAGACCTGGTGCGCCTGTCACGCTACTTCGACCTCGAACCCGAGATGCCTCAGGTCGACTGGACCGAGGCGTTCTGGCATCTCCCCGTCGAAGACATCATGCGGAACGTCAGCGGGCCGGAAGGGATCTTTGCCGACTCGGCGCCGGTGGCCACCGGTGGACGAATGATTCAGCGGACACCGAACGATCCTGCCTGGTACAAGGGCGGGCTGTATCACGACGACGAGCCGTTCGGCGTACCCAGCATGTGGTTCATGTCGTGGTACGATGTGTCGATCGGACCCAACTTGGCACTGTTCAACCACGTGCGGCACAACGCCGAAGATTCCGAGGTCAGGGAGCACCAATACGCGTTGGTGGCGCCGGTGACGCACTGCGCGTACACCGTGGCCCGAGCGCAAACAACGGTGGGTGAGCGAGACGTCGGCGATGCCCGCTATGCGTACAACGACCTCATCTATGCGTGGTGGGATTACTGGCTCAAGGGCAAGGACAATGGGTTGCTCGATACGCTACCCAAGGTTCGCTACTACACGATGGGCTCGAACGAGTGGCAGACGTCAGCCACGTGGCCGCCCGAGGGGACTGAGGTGGTCACCTATTACCTCGATAGCGACGGCGGTGCTAACACGCTGCATGGGAACGGTCGGCTCACGACGAGTCGCCCAAGCAGCGACACCGCCGATCACTTCACCTACGATCCCAAGGATCCGGTCATGTCCCACGGCGGAAACGTGTGCTGCACGGGTGGCGCGATCCGGCCTGGAGCGCGTGACCAACGGGAATTGGAGGGGCGGCAAGACATTCTCGTCTACACCACCGAGCCACTCGCCGAGCCCGTTGAGGTGAGCGGGACGATCGAGATCACGC
>JAOTWK010000330.1 GCA_029862935.1 Gemmatimonadota bacterium
GCCTGGCGATCGTCCCGGCGATGGGTCGACTGCTGGTCGCTTTGCCGGCACGGCCGGCGGAATCAGGAGAGACCGCCCGATCCCACAACGTTGCCGTGCACAATGACGGAGGGTTCTACCCACATGTGTCGGCGTCGTTCAGCGCGCCGGCCACGCCACCATTCTACGCCACCGACGGGAACTACTGGTATCATCGCCTGCCGTCGAATCGCTGGACCACGGTGGGCTCTCCGAACGAGCAGGACTGGATCGCGGTGGATTTCGGCGCGGAGAGGACTGTCGATGCGGTGAAACTCTACTTCTTGGCCGACGACGAGGGTATCGC
Organism: Gemmatimonadota bacterium; assembly: GCA_029862935.1. The sequence goes on from JAOTWK010000330.1 coordinate 326, forward strand.
TCCGCCGATGAGCTATGACGTTCAGATGTGGCGGGACGAACGGTGGGTGACGATCCCAGGTCAGCGCCGTCGTCCCGACGGGGCCGTGGGGCGGCGCGCCAATGTTGTTGGATTCCCCGAGATCGCCACATCACGCCTGCGGGTTCAGCTCACGCACCGCCCGGGCAGCGCGAGTGGACTCACCGAGCTGGAGGCGTGGGGCAACGCCAAGCTGCCGCTGACCGAGCCGAGGCAGCCAATTGCAAACCTGGCCCTCGCGGTCGGCCCCGCGGGATCCACCAAGGTGTCTGCGTCGTTCACATCCCGGTTTGACAGCCTGGAGCAGGTTGCCGACGGGCAGATTGCGTTCACGCGCTATTCCCGCAATCGTTGGACGGCGTTCGAATCGCCGAACCCAACCGACTGGATCGAGCTGGATTTCGGTGAGCCGAAACTGGTTGGCAGGCTGGAGGTCTATCTTTGGGGTGACAATCGGGGCGTGAAGGCGCCGGCTGACTATTTTGTCGAGATGTGGACCGATGGCGACTGGACCCGCGCAAACGTGATCGATCGCATGCCCGCCGTACCGACCACCTGGGCTCGCAACACCGTGGTCATGACGCCGGTCACGTCGCGGAAGATCAGGGTAGTATTCAAGCATGCGTTACCGGCTGTTACGGGCGTCACGGAACTCGAAGTCTGGGAGCATTAAATCGGAGGCTGGAGAGGCAAGGCGTCGGAAAGGACGGACTCACCACATCGGAACGCGAAGGAGTGTGCGATTTGCCCACCACCCGTTTTTGGCTGCTGGGATCGGTGCTCGCAGTAGCGGCCTGCGGGTCCGCGGCCGACCGTGAGGCGGAAGACCCGCTCAAGGGGCGGGCCTCGGTGACCCGGGAGGAATACGGCAGGCTTCCCGACGGCACTCGAGTCGACCTGCTCACGCTTGCGAACGCCAATGGCATGGAGGTTCGCGCGATCACCTATGGTGGGATCATTCTCTCCATTCTGGCTCCTGATCGGCGAGGCCGCTACGACGACGTCGTACTCGGCTTTCCGGGACTCGACGGGTATCTGCAGAACGCTCCGTATTTCGGCGCAATCATCGGCCGGTATGCCAACCGGATCGCCGGAGGCAAGTTCACCTTGGACCGGCGGACGGTTCAACTCGCCACCAATGACGGTCCGAACCACCTTCACGGAGGCGTGCGGGGATTCGACAAGGTGGTGTGGAGCGCGCAGGGCTTCGCGCTCAACGACAGCGTGGGAGTCGTATTCACCTACACGAGCGCCGACGGAGAGGAGGGGTATCCTGGCACGCTGGTCGCAACCGTGCGATATACGCTCACCGATGCGAACACGCTGATCGTCGATTATCGAGCGACGACCGACAGGGCCACCCCCGTCAACCTCACGCAGCACACCTATTTCAACCTCGCCGGGGCCGGGAGCGGCGACGTGCTCGATCACGCTCTGACGATCTTCGCGGATCGCTACGTGCCGGTCGACTCCACACTGATCCCGACTGGTGAGTTGGCTCCCGTCGAGGGAACGCCATTCGACTTCCGTCAACCGACCGCGATCGGCGCCCGGATCGACACCAGCAATGTGCAGGTGGGGCGAGCGGGCGGCTATGATCACACCTTCGTTCTGAACCGCGGAGGCGATGGGCTCGCTCACGCCGCCCGTGTGTACGACCCCGATACGGGACGGGTCCTGGACGTCTACACGACCGAACCGGGCCTTCAGTTCTACTCCGGCAACTTTCTGGACGGTTCCGTGACTGGGAAGAACGGGCGCGCCTATCAGCACCGATACGGATTCTGCCTGGAGCCCCAGCACTTCCCGGACTCGCCGAATAGACGGGGATTTCCGTCGACCATTCTGCGCCCGGGCGGGGAGTACCGCTCCAGCACCGTCTACGCCTTTGGCGTGGCACAGTAGCGGCCGTGACCCTGCTGTCTGGGGCCGGTCAACGAGCCACGCGCCCACGCGGCCGTCATTCATCCCGGAGGGAGGCCGATATGCCGTCCATGCGGCATTCCGTCTCATGCAGTTTGCTGGTAGCACTTGGCTCCCTGTTGGCCGGTTCGGCGTGTGCGGGGCGCGGCGGAGCCGACATCGCGGCTGGCCCACAGCCGACCCCGGTTGCGGTGATCGACACCGTCCTCGTCGAGCGGGAAGGCGCACGCCTTTCGGAGTTGGAGCAGCGGGTGGCGCGACTTCAGCTCCAGCTTCTGGAACGGGAGGCGCAGATCGAAGAGCTTGAACGCAATCGTGATGCGGCCGTCGAGGAAGTCGTTCGTGTGAGCGCCCGACTACAGACCTCGGCAAGTCGTGCCGAAGCCGCCTCGGTCATGGCGGAAGCCGAGATTGCGCTCAACGAGCTCCGTGCGGTCGAGCCCAAAGCTGCGGAGATCGAGCAAGCGTCAGGTATGATCGAGCAGGCCGCGGCGGCCTTCGATGCCGGCAACTTCGGAGGCGCGCTGTTCGTAGCGACCGAGGCAAGGAAGCTCTCGCAGACGGCCGAAGCGCGGCGACGCGTTGGTGCCGAGCGGGGCCTGCAGCCCGGAGAGGCATGGTTCACGACCCCGCTGCGTCTCGAGGCGGTCCGACGAAGTAACCTGCGCGAGGGCCCGGGCCTGGATCGACGCATTCTCTTGACCGTCGATGCCGGGACGCCACTGACGGGGCTTTCATACACCGACGATTGGGTGCGTGTGCGAGACGAGAGCGGCCGCAGCGGGTGGATCTTCTACAGCCTCGTGGGTCACCGCAGTGGGGGGAAGCCTGACTAGGTCCCGCCTACGGGGTGGTCTTGGAGCCGCTGCGGGGGCGTCGTCGCTTGGGGTGGGCGGTCGTGAGTACTACGCGGTTCCGACCCTGCTGCTTGGCGTCGTACAGTGTCCCGTCGGCAGCCTTGAGCACCGCCTCGTGGGTACCTCCGTCTCCCGGATACTGTGCGACCCCGATGCTGACAGTGATAAAGGCGTCCTGATCCTCGAGTGGGACGCGTCGGTCGGCCACGGCCACTCGGATCCGCTCGGCCACCTCAGCCGCGCTGGCGAGGTCCGTCTCGTGCAGCATGATGACGAACTCCTCGCCCCCGTACCGGGCCACACAATCCACCACTCGAGTACATTCGCGCAGCACGGCGGCCAACATCACCAGCGCCGCATCGCCCGCCTGGTGGCCGTAGGTGTCGTTGAACGCCTTGAATCCGTCCACGTCGAGCATGAGGACGGAAAACGGTTGGTCGGTTCGCCCGCTTCGCTGTACCTCGCGTCGTAGGGTCTCCATCAGCAGTCTCCGATTCGACACCCCAGTGAGTGCGTCGGTAACGGAGAGCCGCTCCAATTCCTCATTCTTCGTGCGCAAGTCCTCGTGGATCGCCTCCAGCTCCTCGCGTCCCGCCCGGAGCCGCGCCACCATCACGTTGAAGACGTCGGTGAGATATCCGACCTCTCCGCCGCCTGCCTTGGGCAGTTCGACCGCTAGATCGCCCGAGCCGACGCCCCGCGCACCAGTGGTCAGCCGGTCGAGAGGCCGAACGATGAGGAGCGCGAGACGGTAGGCAATGAAGCTCACGACTACCAGCACGACGAACACCAGCGCCAGGGTGATGTTTCGCACGCGCGCGATTTCGGCGAAGGCTTCCTCGCGCGAGATCTCGGCTACAGCGGCCCACGGCAGGTCGGGGAGAGCGGTCAGCGATCCTACGACGTCCTGACCCTCGTAGTTCGTGAATCGGATCGATGACGCCTTGGCCCGACGCAGGGACGCCATTGTTTCCTGGGGAATGGCCAACCCGGCCTGCCCGCGGGTCACCCCGCGGGAGCTCACCACCAGACTCCCGGAGCGCGACACCAGATAGACCTGACCAGTCTCCCCCGTGGGAAACGTCGTGAGGTTGGCTTCGAGCGCCCGGAGATTCACCCGCGCCGCCAGCGCTCCCAGAAACCGGCTGTCGAGGGCGCCCACGATCGGGACCGCCATGGTGATCGAGGCGTGGTCGCTTTGATCCTCCCAGAAGGGGTCACCGATCGCCTCTCGATTCCCGCGCACGGTTGGCAGCCAAGTCTCCGGCAGGTGCAACGGCCCTGGAGTTCGGGCACTCGTGCCGAGAATCGTCTGCTGGGAATCGACGACGAGCAACTCGTCGTAGAGGTTCGGA